>JBATHQ010000481.1:0-6262 GCA_049667005.1 Psychromonas sp. | reverse complement strand
CTGTTTGCCAGGCACCGGTTAATATAAGTGCCAGACCTGTCATAGTACAGATAATAATGGTATCAAAGAAGGTGCCGGTCATTGAGATAAGCCCCTGCTCTACACAGGAATCGGTTTTTGCAGCAGCAGCGGCCATCGGCGCGCTTCCTAAACCCGATTCATTGGAAAATACACCACGGGCAATGCCTGATTGAATCGCCAGCATAATACCGGCACCTAAGAAACCACCGGTGGCTGCAGTGGAAGTAAAAGCAGAAGTTAACACCAATTCAAGCGCTGCGAGCAGATGCTCGGCATTGCTGATCAGCACACTTGAGCAGGCCAGAATGTAAAATATCGCCATCGCCGGTACGACTTTTCCTGCCACATTAGAGATGGACTTAATACCACCTATTGTGACAACTGCCACCACTAGGGTCAGTACAGTAGCTGATATTTCCCGTGATATACCAAAAGAGATGCTTGAAGCATCAAGGATAGCATTAACCTGCGGAAAGGTACCTATACCAAAGCAAGCCACACCCAGTGCAAAGACGGCAAACATAACAGCCAGTGCTTTAGAGCCTACGCCATATTGCAGATAATACATGGGGCCACCGACCATCTGCCCTTTATCGTCTACTTTACGGTATTTTACCGCCAACAGACACTCAGCGTATTTGGTTGCCATACCAAAAATTGCGGCCAGCCACATCCAAAACAGTGCGCCCGGGCCACCTAGTTTAATAGCAGTAGCCACACCGACAATATTACCTGTCCCTATTGTTGCAGAGAGCGCAGTACAAAGAGCCGCAAAACTGGAGATATCTCCGTGGCCGGAGTTGTTTTTACTGAACACCATTTTCAGTGCGGTTGGCAGATGACGAAATTGCAGCAGACCTAAACGGAAAGTGTAGTAGATACCCGTACCGACCAGCAGGATCAGCAGTGGAGGTCCCCAGATAAAACTATCCAGGCTTTGTAATAAAGATTGAAGATTGTTCATTATTTCCCCTTAACAAAAAATTATATTTAAGGAGAAGAGTGAAAGAGCATATCGTTTTCGTCGCGAAGCAACTATATAGGATAGGCATTAGCTAATACTGGATTTACTTCTAACCCATGTCACTTCAAGATGCTTTGTCAGGCGCAAGTTCACAGACCAGAGCAGGACGCAACATGATGACCTTTCGTGAGATTAACTTAGTTAATCCACTATCGGTAGGTGAAAATGCAGGCATTTAACACCTTTAATGGTTATTCCCTTTCGATTAGTGCATGGGTATAACTGTTAATATGAAGTGGTGCATATGTTTTTTCACTCCTCTGTCCTTTTGCCTGAAAGTTTCGCCCTAATATAAATAGGGTTTGCTCCTTCGGCGTCCGAATCAATATCGGATCTCTCCAGAGGTTCCTCCAACTACAGTCCTCGCTCTCTTTTATTCAATATGAATAGAAAGCACCTGAAAGATTTACTTCTTCGGCGGGTTTTTATCAAGGCGATTAAGCTAAGATAAAATCCTCTCTCCTGCAGTCTTCATTGGAACAAATTTTTAGCTTCACTAAAAATTCTGTGCGCGCATATTAATGGAAAAAAACAAGCATGTCAGTAACAAAAATAAGATTTATATCAATGATTATTAATAAGCATGGGTTGCACTATTGGGGTATAGATATTTCCGGTAATCTACGCCCCTTATCGGGAATAAAGGAATGATTTAACCTGATGCAAATTACCAAAAAGGTGGGAGCGCAATAAGATAGCCACTATAGGTGTTTGCTGTAGACGATTATCTGACTGTCCATGTGACAGATGAAGTAAAAGTTTTTGCTGATCATGTTATTCGACCTGAAAATAGGCCGAAAAATTTTCTGCACCCCATTTACAGCGTTGGAACTCATATGTGTTAGGTTCTTCTCTCTTCTTCGTAACCTTCAAGTTCGCTGCTAATATAGTCATAATAGCCCCAGCCCATACCTCTTGCAGATTCGACCAACTCTCGAAGTCTAGGCAAATACTGGTCATTTATTTCTGCAGACTGTTTTCGTAATATTGATAGAATTTTATCTAACATTGACTCCAGACTAGCATAAAAGCTTTCATCTATGTCACCGAAATCAAGCGTAAATTGATTACCTGTTTCAAGATAATATAGCATAAGTTCCAACTGACCATTCTTATCCTTCGTAGCTTTGAAATAGTCAGATATTGCTTTTTTTCCGACGGACAATTTTATTGGCTTATTCTCGTACACATCAGGGTACAAGGATTCAGAAATTATTTTTTTGTAAGATTCAATGCGATTAGATCCTACAGAGTAACGCGTAGTTACAAACCTCTTGTTCTCTTCATTCAAGGCATAATGATCTGCAATTAACTTTAATAGCTCAGCATTTTTCTTATCTGACAATATAGATTTAACGGAAGTCCATGTTGGTGCTTTATTTTTTGCCATAAGATTTAGTTCAATTTCTCTATGTACGAAAACCTAACGCTTGCAACAACTGCGGTTTAGGATTGCCGGTGTTTTTGCTGCTTTTTTGTTTTAGCAAAAAAAAACTGACATCCGTACGCAATGCGTCTGGCGCATTGCTTTGTTAGTTGCTTTTTACATTGACATGAAAGTAGCTTTAGTGCTTCACTCTACGCAAATTAGCGATAGGTTTCATTACGTTGTAAATATTCTTCTTTTGTTAAAAAAGATACTGTAATGTCAATCTTTTTTCTTTTGATTATTTCTACACTGCTATTTAATATGACACGTTCATCTTCAGCGAACAGTCTCTTTTTTCTATCTATTAATTGTTCAAAGACACGCACCACTTCTAAATGGCCTTCTTGACCTGTGGTTACCTTTAAAAGAAAATTTCGATATTCTTCATTCTCAGTTACTGCATAATTCCAAGCTGCGGATGCAATATCTAGGAGAACACTTAATCTTTTTTCTGCGTTTTGCTTTGTTGCGACTTGAATGAATGGATTCACAAGTCTTAACAAGTTATCTGATAATTTTTTGTTTTTCATTCGTATAATCAACCACTTTCATATAATTAAATGTTTAGTAATCAAAACCTCTGAGAGCCAGCTAACGAGGCTGTAGAATTTCTCTATTTATAGGAAAAACACACTTCCTAGAAAGTTTATTCTCTTTTAAAAAAATAAGTTAATAAAGTATAAATTGCATTAATTAATAAAAAATGAGTTATTCTACAACTTCAATTCCTTATTAACCGCTGATCTCAACATTTTGATCTGCACACCACTTCCTTAATGCTTGTTCGGTATGCTTTGCTTCAAATGTATACCACTCTTCAATTTTCCCCGTATCCTGTAGCAATGATTTGAATCTTCCATAAGCACCTTTGTGATGAAAAATTGAACGTACTTTTTCATACTCTGCTGGCAAATATTCCTGAGAAAAATCGAAAGCGAGATTTCTGCCTAGATTCAATTCATTTTTATGAGGAATGACTAAGTACTTCTCGTCATTAATGTCATCAGGCAATTCTTCTTCATTGTCACCAAACTCAGAATAAAAGTATGTTTTTCCCGACGCTTTACAAATATATCCTTCATGATCGTACGGAGAACCGAAATTAACTAACTCAAATAGATCTAACACATCACTAAATTTAATACTCATACCGACCCTCTGATTGATTTCCATTAGGCAGTTAACGCGCCAGGCTCAGCGCGCATCTATACCGAAGCAGACTTTTATAAAAGAATGACGCATAGCAGAGTGGCACAAATGCTCGGAGATTGTATGTCCGGTGAAGCTTTTTGTTATGCGATTATTGAACAGCACTTTTTATAAAAAACTTACATCTACATCACAAGTAGATGAAAACCAATGCCAGCTATGCCAGCTCCCAAGAACCTTAAAAGCTGCTGCCCGTCCTTAAATTTGTCCGCTATTAAAGCAATTATTACTCCAGCAATATGTATAACTGCCGTCCCGACTACAAAACCGCTGGCATAAAGTGCAGGCTCTGCCAAATAAGGCATTTCTATTCCATGAGCATACCCGTGGAATACCGCAAAAAAACCTACAAACGCCATTGCTATAGAAGAAGGTAGTTTCTTAGAAGCGGCAATTGCAACTCCTAATGCCAAAACTGAGCAAACTATCCCTAACTCTACAGATACAAACCCTACTCCGTTTATTCCAAATATCCCACCAAACAGCATGACTATGACAAAAGTCGCTGGGATCTTCCAAATAGCCTTTCCGCCCATTTGAGCACTCAGCACTCCAACGCTTAACATCGCCAACAAATGATCAAAACCAAGAACTGGGTGGTTAAATCCAGATACAAAGCCTCCACCTCCATCCACCTCGTGTGCGAATACAAAAGTAGGGAAAATCAACAGAGTTACGACAAGTATATTTAAGAAATTTTTCATTTTTAGCCCAAAGTTTTTTCCGAAGTTTAAATTTTTTCGGCGCATAACACCTTAATAACAGACGAAATTTGGCGAGTTAAAATACGAGCCAGGAAAGATAGCCAGCCGTATTTTGTCCTTGTTGATTAACTTGAAAGCTTTATCGCACACAAACCTCTTTAAAGTCAGCTTCTTTTGACATTCTATCAATTCTTGTAAGCCACATACAATTAGAAAAGAATGCAAGGGTCACCCATTAGTTTCGTTGTGCCGGAAAAGGTTAACCGATGTATGTCTAGTGCCCCTGATGTAATATGCAAACAAGCAGTGGTTAGAGCACAATAAAAAAAAGCATCTATAGGTTTTTGCTTTAGACGATGATCTGGCTGTCGATTTGACAGATGAAGTAAAAGTTTTTGCTGATTATGTTATTCGACCTAAAAATAGGCCGAACAATTTACAGCTCCCTATTGACAGCATTGCGGCACATATGTGTTATGCTTTCACATGAACGGCAGCTTCTGTAAAGAAATCATGTAACGTGAGAATTAAATGTTTTTCTAGAATTTGACTCGTGAACTCATTTAAAGTATTAAAAGAATCAAAATCTCCCCTTTCATGATCTACTTCGTCTCTAACTTTAAATTCTTTAGAGTAAATTTCTTTATTATCCTGTATTAAAGAATATTTAACATCAAAATCAGCAACAATATTATATTCTTCAGATGCCAAGCCTAACGTAAGTAAATTTTTTCCTAAGCTTTTTGTAAATTCATGATCCGCATAAGCAGGACCTTTTTTATCGTGGGCTGTTAATTCAAGTTTCAATGTCAAATCAGCACTATTAACTAAGTGTTTTACAGAGACGGGTAATTGCTCAAATATAAACTTTGGCAGTTCTTTTAAGGTTGAAGCCGATGCAACAGAAAGTTCTGCTTTTTCCAATGGAGCTAATGCTAATTGCTCACCTCCAGTGAAAACACCTGGTTTGGGCTGACTGTATAATATTTCATAATTTAATGTTTTATTTTCATAAACAGGGTTATGTACTTTTGTAACAGCGGGCATTTTAATATCCGCATGGGTTGCACAACCAGTCAGAACAACTGCCCCTAATAAAATTAAAACTTTTTTCATAATTTACTTCCTTTGTTAGTGTGTATTTGTGTTAGTAATAAAAAAATAACAGCTTATAGATCCCACTATGCATTAAAACAGATGACATCTATTTATTTTAAATTAATCCTGACAATATTATATTTTCCTCATACAATCAACTTGTTATGTAACAATTAACTAAAATAGCAATTTCAGATAGATGGCAAAAAACCTCCTATCTTTTTTTTATAATATTATCTAACTTCTTAATTTATTTAATAGATTAAAATCAGAGCAAAATAACCTGCAAGGTGACACAATCAGTTGGATAAACTGACCAACCATGGCATACGTTACGGCATAGTTTTGCTACACGTTTATTAGAAGCGGTACAGATTTGTACAATATTCAGGGGTTGCTTGGGCACTGTGACATCAGCACTACAGAAATTCATTTAAACGTTGTTGGGTTGTATGAGCGCGGTATTATTAGTCAGGTTAGAGTCTCAAGTTCTTTTCGGGACAAGGTTAGATTAGATTAAAAGAAAAGGTTAACTGATCACTAAAGGGGTGAAAACACCCCTTTATTAGACATCATGACTTGATGCAGCAAAACTAGAAAGGCATTTTGAAACCAGGAGGTAATTCCATGCCGCCGGTGATGCCGCTCATTTTAGTTTTATTCACTTCTTCAACACGGCGTACCGCGTCGTTCATTGCTGCGGCGATGAGATCTTCAATCATCTCTTTATCGTCTTCCATCAGGCTCGCATCAATGTCGACTTTACGTACATTGTGG
>JBATHQ010000480.1:0-4769 GCA_049667005.1 Psychromonas sp. | reverse complement strand
GTCCCGGGGCTGATTTTGTAATGATAACCAGAAATAGTGTTTTTTATAGCCGCACTGCAGGCCTGTATTCAGCACTGGGCATCAGCTTCGCTATTTGGCTGCATGTTATTTACTCCATTGCGGGTCTTGCTATTTTAATATCGAAATCAATCATATTATTTTCCGTATTAAAATATTTAGGTGCGGCATACTTAGTTTATGTCGGCTGGAAAACCTTTACAAAAAAGGATCAAGTAACAGATTGTTATACCGCTAATCGTGAAACGTTAGCGAATTTTTCCGCGTTTAAAATGGGTTTTATCAGCAATGCATTAAACCCCAAAACAACGATGTTTTTTCTCAGTATTTTCACACAGATGGTTACACCTGAAACCCCTTTGTGGATACAAGTTGTTTACGGCGCAATAATCTCTGCAGCGCATTTGTTATGGTTCAGTTGTGTCGCTATTTTATTAAGCCAACCGCTATTGTTAAACAAATTCAATACCTATAAAAGCACTATAGAAAAAGTGCTTGGCACTATTCTGATCGGATTTGGTTTGAAAATTGCGACTATTAGCAATAGTTGATAGCAATAGTTGAGGTGAAAAATTGCGCAGATACAATTAAAGCGGATAAGGGGTTGTTAAAATGAAGCCTGTTTATGTCACTTAACGACATAAACAGGCTTTGCATTTTATAATGAACTAATCAGTTAAGATCATGCTCTTTGTACTTTTCTTCTCTCGATCAATTCATTTTGTTGTTTTTTAAGTGTGCTCATCGGATAAATAGAAACAATAGTGTCACCTCCAACGGGCTGATAACTATCACCAATTTCAAAGGGTTTTAAGGTGCCTGCCGCTGTCATCACAAATAGATGGACAATGTTTTTATTGGCTTCCTGATAATCCTCCCAAAGGAAAGACTCGCCCAAGGTGGTTGCTTTTATTTTACCCGCTTTGGTTAATATGCCACTTAATTTAGAAAAAGTAACATCACTTCGGAACAGTATTTGTCTGGATCGGAAAGATGAGCTTACCTGATTTGCTTTATTATGGATCACTCCGGCATGCAGCGAAAAGACAATATTTTCATCAAGTAAATGGGAAAAATATTGCACGCCAAGGGCGTTATAATGGCGGTTTGGTGATAATGCCAGTACCATTTTAATATCTGCAAGTTGTATAAACCGCTCAGCATGTTCAGACTGCGGATTACCATAATAACAGTCAAGTCCGGCCATACGTGCCAAGTGGCAGTTCTCCCAGGCAGGGTCCGATAAAAGCACTGGAAAGCCCAACTCTTTTAACCCTAAGCCAATGCCTCTGGCCACATGATTCCCACCAATAATAAGAATCGTTGACGGATCCGGTTTTCTTAAGCCTAATTTTTTGGCCAATGAAGTCCCCGTCAGGCTTTGCAGAACTACTGTCACAATAATCACGGTAAAGACTAACGGCACTATTTTTTCAGCATCCTTAACCCCGGATTCAGCCAGGCTTAATGCAAACACAGAACCGACTGCAGCAGCAACAATACCGCGTGGTGCTATCCAGGAAAGTAATATTCTCGCTTTGTAAGAGATATTACTGCCAAAGGTAGAGGCTGCTATACATAATGGACGCGCAATAAACAAAACAATCCCGAGAAAGACAAAAATCATCGGACCTAATAATAAGACACTGTTCCAATCCAATCGCGCAGCCAACAAAATAAATAGACTGGAAATTAAGATCATGGAAAGATCTTCTTTAAATTCAAGAATAGAACTTAAATCCAGATCATCTTGATTGGCCAGCCATATTCCATAAATAGTAACAGCAAGCAGGCCGGACTCATGGCTGATATAATCTGAAGCAGAAAGCGTGATTAACACTAAGGCTAATACCGCAAATTTCTGTAATTCGTAAGGTAACCATTCACGACGGATAAGCTGCGTTGTAAACCACCCGACAAAAATACCGATTAATGAACCAACGGTTAAAATCTGCACCAGGGCCAGCAGCGTATTAATAACGGCGTCGCCTTTGCTTGCCGCAGTGACCGCACCGAAAATTAAGACCGCAAATAACGCACCAATCGGATCAATCACGATCCCTTCCCAGCGTAAAATTGAGTCTACCTCTTTGACCGGTTTCATTGTATTTAACATCGGTGCTATCACAGTAGGTCCCGTGACCACCAATACAGCCCCGACAACGGCAGCCACACGCCAGTCTAAATCGAGTAACCAATAAGCCGACAAACCGAGCACGGCAAATGTCACCAGCATTCCAATCGAGCACAAATTACGGACGACGCGACCAATCCCTTTTAACTCTTTGAAGTGCAGCGTTAATGCCCCTTCGAAGAGAATAATGCCCACCGAAAGAGATATAACCGGAAATAACAGATCCCCCAACAAATTATCCGGATTTAATAAACCAAAACCCGGCCCCAGCAATAATCCGGTAAGCAACAAAAAGAGGATTGCAGGCACTTTCAATGACCATGCCAACCACTGCGCGCACACAGAAACAAGCGCGATAGCTGCAAAAATAAGTGCAGTCATAAATATCCTTAACTAACTGAAAAAATTAATAGTTTTGCAACGCAATTTATCACGCGATAAAGAGATCATTTGCACGCCGACAATTAAAACACATATCGGATGAATATCACTAATAAATTAAACAGCGATTTCAGTTGGTTATTTTGACAGCACTTAATATCCCAGTTCAGTAAAATTAAGGATTAAATATGTAGCCCCTGCTACTTGTGCATTTTTCAGCCACTCAGTTTGTTATCATATGCGCAGCCAAATAGCTGGCTAAATGTACGGTTTGCCGTGAGGTTGTCGCTTTAATCTGATGCGCACAGGAAAATCCGGTGCTTAATACAGTGGCATCGGGTTGCAGGCGCAGCGCAGGCAACAGCGATAGCTCGGCCATTTTTCGTGACTGCACGGCATGCTCAATCTCCATGCCAAACGTGCCGGCCATACCACAACAACTCGATTCAATAATGCTGAAATCAATATCCGGAATCAAACGCAACACCTTACGCACCGATTTCATGGCACCCACTGATTTTTGATGGCAGTGACCATGCACCAACAAAGCTGGCTCGGTTTTCGCTGAAATAAAGCGCAGATTAAAGCGCTGATTTATCCGCTCTTTAGCAATAAACTCTTCTAATAATAGTGCCGCCCCAGCCACATCCTGAGCTTGCTCGCCCAACCCCAGTACTTTGTATTCATCGCGTAACATCAATAAAGCCGAAGGCTCTAATCCTATAATCAAGCGCCCTTTCTGAACATGCGGTACAAGCACGGCCAGCAGCTTGGACGCCTCTTCCCGAGTACGATCCACCCGCCCCTGCGACAACAGAGTACGCCCTGAATCCAGAATATTACCGTCACCGGGCGACTCAGGCTGAACTAATGTCACGCAGTAACCTGCATTTAATAACAAAGCTAAAGCATCTTGAGCAACCTCAGGTTGAAATAATGCCGTAAAAGTATCGATCCACAGTACCACTTCATGAGCCGTTTTATTATTTGCGTTTTTATTGCCGCCGCGGGTATTGATAAAAGAGGGGCTGTAAACTTGTTGTGCGCAGCGAAAAGGCTGCTTTGCAGGCTCGGGAAGGATCACCCCGGCATTAATTCTCAGAAGGTATTGGGTCAGTTTAGCTAGCCATGGTTGTGCGTTGCGGGCACGCATCCCCCATTTAAGCCAGGGATAGCGATATAATAAAAAAGGCCACTCGGCAAAGAGCCAGGCGCGCAGATAAGTTGGTCTTATTTTTTTAAAAAAAGTGATGTTTTTGAGCCGTTGTGCAAGATATTCGACCTTGATCATCGCCATATCCAAGTTGCTTTCACATTCACGCTTACAGCCTTTACAGGAGATACAGTCATCCATTGCCGCAGCTAGCTCTTTGTCGTGTTGCAGCGCATCCGGATCATCCATGTTTAACACCCGCTTAAATAAGCTCACACGTCCACCGGGCGATCGCACCTTACGCTTATCAATGCGATAACTGGGGCACATTAACCCAGTGCTCAGCTCTTCACAGACCCCACTGTTAATACAAACGGATACCGCTTTAGCAAAGTCACCACCCGAACGGGGGATATCGGCATACGCGTCCCCCATCCCCTGATCTTGATAACCACTCCAGTCCAACTCATGTTTGATCTCAGCTTTCATCCATTGCTCCTGTTTTTATAAACAACTTAAAGCAATTCACAAGCCAAACTTAACCTGTTGATTTTTAATAATATAAAAAACAAAAAAATGTGCGTAATGTGGATAACGGGAATAATTGTCCGGAAGTCGACAAAAAACGATCATTGCAGACAAGCAGCAAATAGCGATTAATGAGTAGCGAGTAGCGATCTTGTAGCTGCGAACTTCGTAGCTCTCGACTCGAAGCTCGAAGCTCGTGGCACATACGTCAGAAAGTTAGCCAAGGACAGACCTCTGTATAATAGACAGCGTCACATACAGAGACGGCAGCCTGTGCATGCAGTATGCAAGCGCAACAGAGTACGGCTTATTCTTGAATGGCAATACCAATTTCAGCGGCCAGGCTTTGCAGCTGCTCGCGATTTTCCAGGCGCACAGACCAACTCAGTCCGCTGCCTAGTGCGGTGATCACATTAGCACCCCCGATTAGCGTCACTTCATCAACCTGAGCCTGCAGAGTCACTTTGGCCGGCCCTTCAAGCTTGACCATAATGTCACGGTTATTGGCGATTATTTTTCCCTGATTAAACTCTATTAGCATCTTATTTCTCTGAT
>JBATHQ010000479.1:0-2204 GCA_049667005.1 Psychromonas sp. | reverse complement strand
CTGCCGACCTGAAAGATGACCTTTTAACGGAACTTGGATATACCAATGTTTCTGCTGGTGTATATAACTGTCCTTCCTGTGATGATGACGTTTATGCGAATGTGAGTCTTGATGCTGATGATAAGCTGGAAACATCATGTTCACTTGAAGAAGATGCAACTACAAGTGAAGATGAGGATACAGTAAGTGAAGATACAACAGCAAGCGAAGCTGTGGATACTGTGAGTGAAGCAGTGGCAACTGTGGCTGCAACTACTACTTATGCTAGTACAACAGCAGCGCTTACTGGTTTTGTTGCCGCATATGCCAAAGCTAAGGCAGCAGCAGCGTCTGCTGGTAGTAGCTATGTATCAGGCTCAGCCGTGCTAGCAAATTATGAAGGTACTTTGCAGACAGTAGATTCAACATTAATGGCTAAACTTGGTTTGACAGGAGCATTAAATTGGAAAGCTGATACTAACTTTAGTCTTAATTCAGCAACTACTGAACTGCAGGTCATTATGTATGCAGGAACAGGGACTGGAAATAATAGCTATTTCACTTCCCTCGTCTATTACAATGGCTCCTATTATTATAGCGCAACTCCACTGTCAATAACTGGACTTGGAAGCGCAGTTGAAAGCAGCTTAATTAGTAGGGGATTTGTAAAAGTTACATAAATAGGTCATTACTAGATTTGACTAGATTTTGCCTGAGAAGATTTTTAAATTAACGATAACGTTAAATCCAATAACATTAAATCAATAACATAAAAGCAATAACATTGTATTCGATTAGGGGAAATGATGTACCGTATACCTGATAAAAAATATTCCAAAATAAAAATGGCGCACTTAAACTTAAAAGCTTTATGGTGGCTGGTTCTTGAAACCAGAAACGAAGCAAATATTGCGCAATTTAACGCAGCAGCAGAGAAGCTGCGGGCCATGGTGGCTGAACAAAGTATTAAAATTACCGATTCGCTTTGGGAGCGCACCAGAGCAGACAAAGAGTGGAGTGATTCAACGGAAGGTGGTTTTTATCAGGGCTGGTGTAAAGCATGGCGCAATTACTACACCTTTACCCTGGAGCCTATCTCTGTAGACGAAAATGCACTGCAAAAAGAAAAATCCATCAACATGGTACTGCCGAGACAACATTTTGACAGGTTACAATTAAAAGTTCAAAAAGCTGTTCAACAACCCTCACTTGTCAAAACACTTCAACAAGTTGAACCGCCTGTTGAGACGAAGAAAATTGTTTATGTCAAGAAAATGAAAAAGCTCTTGGAGCATGTTGAGATCGCTAACGTTCTGGACGGGAACTCGGTGTTGGACACGAATTTTCCACATGTGTCCCATGAGATTTGCTCTTATTGGGGGACTGAAATCTTTTATAATTACGTTGATGATCTAAGTATTAATACAAGACCCGAACCGCGACAAGGGTTTCCTAAAGCAGCGTGGCTTGAAATACAACATCTCAAAAAATACCATGCCACTAAATACCCCTCCACAAGACCAAAAGATATTTGGGCATTTCGTTAATATAGAGTAAGTTACCGATTGTAGGTCTCTCATTTTTCTTGTCGTATCGGTATGCGCAATGAGCTCATTCAGTTTTTGTTGCAATCTCAGCAAAATGAGAGAAAAAACCCTTTTCAAATCAACATTTTTTGGTAAAGGGCTTTTATTGTTTCTATACTCAAAATTAGTGAATTTGACAATGCATTAACAACAAATTACTAACAACTGTGCCTCAAAACAGTGCCTTAAAATAATGCCTTAAAAAACACTGCTCTGTTGAACTGATGAGGAATTAATCGATGGCTCGTCCAACACCTGTAAAGGGTAACTGGTTGCACAAGCTGATTGTGCTGATAAGTATGCTTGGACTCGTGTACCTGCTGGCAGCAAACCTATTTTTGAACGTGACCTATCTACAAGCGAAGCTGAGCAGTGATCCTGATCATTTAAATATAGCATGGTCCTCTGGGTGGACGTTTCTGCCGGGACATCTGCATGTTAATAATCTCCAGATACAGGGACGGGATCCGCAACGGCAGTGGGCGGTTTCGATCTCCAAAGGTGAGCTCGACTTGACGCTTTGGAAACTTTTTTCCCGAACAGTCCATTTGCACAGTGCAACCCTCTCAGGTCTTACGGTAACGATCAACTCAACGATTACAGAGAGCCCCGGTGCGACTGCAGACCAAAATTTTGCTG
>JBATHQ010000478.1:0-4804 GCA_049667005.1 Psychromonas sp. | reverse complement strand
TATTTAATGTTCATGTCCATTATTATATAGATATGTTTATGTACACTTTAAAGGTGGTAGTTATGAAAATTGGATATGCCAGAGTCAGTACCCAAGAACAATCGCTTGGGGTACAACTTGAGCAGTTAAACAAAATTGGCTGTGACAAAATATACCGAGAACATGCAAGTGCTAAATCAGCGGATAGGGAGCAGTTAAAATCACTTATTGATTTTGCAAGAGAAGGAGATGTTGTACATGTAACAAAGGTTGATCGCCTTGCTCGCAACACGATTGATGCACTTCAACTAGCAGATAAGTTAGCAGAAAAGGGGGTGGGGTTAGTATTTCATGATCTTGCTGAACTTGATATCAATAGTGATATTGGAAGAGTCATTTACACCACCATATCAGCTTTTGCAGAAATGGAACGGAAGCGCATTTTACAGCGCACTAATGAAGGCCGGGAAAAAGCAAAAGCAGACGGTAAACACTTAGGTCGTTTTCCTGATCATGCTCTGCACGAACAGATAAAGAACCTTGCAGGGCAGGGGCGGAATAAACATGCAATCAGCAAAGCGTTAGGTTGCAGCCGGACTACCGTTTATAAAGTGCTTTCAGTGGGAGATGAAACTAAGGGGGATTAATTCAGAAAATTGTTAACAGCAGAATTTTAAGGCGACCTATAGGGTCGTTTTTTTTGTGCTTAATAAAAATTATTACTGGTTTTATAGAGCATGAGAAAGGCAATTATTTTAACTGTTTTTACGGGGCTTAATTCGATTTAAGTCTCCTATTTAAATGTACTGAGGATTAAATAATGACAACACAAAAAGTTAAGGGCTACTGGCAAATTAAAGAAAATGTCGTAAGGGAAGCTAGAAAGTACAGTACTCGGAGTGACTTTGCTAAAGCTCAAAATCATGCATACACAGTCGCACTCAAGAAATTTCCTGAAGCATTTGAACATATGAAATATCAATGTACCCCCGCAGGTTTTTGGAATGATAAATCTAAAGTTTTAGATGATGCAAAGAAATATAAAAGTATTAAGGAGTGGATGCGCGGGCGGAACAATGCATATGCTTCCGCGAAGCGAAATAACTGGTTTAACGAGGCTACTGCACACATGGTTAAAACGCGAGCTGCGTTTAATACTTGGTCTAATAAAGAAAATGTATTAGCCGAAGCCCTTAAATACCAGTCACGCTCAGAATGGGGCAAAAAAGGAGCAGGCTCCTATTTATCAGCTTTGGAACACGGCTGGATTGAAGAGGCATCTGCTCATATGTCCAGTTCTAGGAAACCAAACAATTATTGGGATGATAAGGAGAATGTTGCAAAAGAATCTCGCAAGTATAGTTCACGATATGAGTGGTGTCGGTATGGTGGTTCGTCATACTTAGGAGCGAAAAAAAAATGGGTGGCTGGACGAGCTTATTCCAAGCCAAACTAGATCGTTAGGTAGCTGGACTAAAGAGGAACTGCAATTAGAGGCGAATAAATTTAATACTCGAACGGCGTTCAGTGATGGTGCATTACCGGCATATAGGGCAGCTTGCAAGCTTAAGATAATGGATGAGATCTGTAAACATATGACCGGTACACCTAAAGGGTATTGGCGCAACCTAGAAAATTTAAAGGAGGATTCAGCAAAGTATAGCAACAAGACTGATTGGATAACGGCCAATCCGGCAGCTTATGAAGCAGCAAAAGATATGGAGGTGGTAGATGAGTGTTGTGAACATATGATTGTATACCGGTTGCCCCAGAATACTTGGACCAAAGAACTAATTTTATTGGAAGCTCGCAAATTTGATAAGAGGAGTGATTGGAAACATTCGCCAGGGGGATCTTATGGTGCAGCTTGTGAAATGGGTATCTTAGTAGAGGCATGTTCTCATATGGAACGCTTGAGAACAGCTACTGACTGCGTGTACCTTTTGAATGCTGTTGGAACTAATTTTAATGGCAAACCTGTGTTTAAGTGCGGTGTATCTTCTGAAGTTAATTTAACTAAACGTATTAAAGGTGTTTGTTGGGATTCTGGTTTAGAATGTGAACTTGTGGAGTGGGCGTATACCGGGGAGGGGAATGCAAAAAATATTGAAAGAAAATTATTAGGCATTGGTGATGATCCTGATATTTATTCAAACGCAGGAAAAAAGTTAACAGAGTTTCGAGCTTATGATGAAGAAGTATATACCTGTGCCATTGAGATTATAACCCAAGCCAAGATTGTTAAGTGAGGTAAGCCACCTCATAAGTTTCACGCTGTGGTGAACAACGAATAAGGTTAAATTGTGCGAGGAACGAGCCACAATTTAACCGGTTGTTGGATGAGCCCGGGTCTGGAGAGTATTGCACTGTTGAAAATATATTTTGAAGTTTCACCACTTTAGTTGGCTTATTAATACAACAAGCCAGCCAATGGGTTGTAAGTATTACCTTTGCGGCAACATTTTTATCTGTAATGCGGCATTACTGATTAATTTTATTGTTTTTAGGCCACGCGGAGCCCTCAGCCATAACTGCTGATTTTTTCTCTCTGTATTTGGGATGAGTATTTACATAACCGAGTCGTCTTTACTCCTCAAATAGGAACCCATTCTCTGTTCGAGAATACTGAGGGGATCCTCGTTTTGATTATTTCCATATCCCCCCCACAACAACGGCAAACTATACCTGGACGCTTTTTCATCCATGCTAACGCGCGATTGGGATCAAACTTCAATATTAAATGTAAGATCTGTAATAGTCGTTTGCTATTGGGGTGCAGGAAACCAAAATTTCTTGCTCGTCTAAATCCCTTTGGCAGAACATGACGAAGCAATAGCCATAAAAAATCAGCCCCTGGTAGCGTTCTCAATTCCAGCTGTTTGGTCTTGCTGTTTTGATAGCGAAATGTCACCTTACCATCTTTGCAGGTGACGATGTCCTTCTCTTTAATAACGCCACGATAAAGATAGCGACCCAGATAAATAAGCGCCTTGTCACCCGCGCCCACGGCTTGACAATCAACAATCCATTTTGTCGGATGTTGCTTTGGGAGTACCAATCCTGCTTGCGTTATCGCTTCAAGCATTTTTGCCCTAAACACTTTCGCCAAGGCTTTATGGTTGAATAGAAAAGCCTTTTTATTTTTGCGTTTTTTCACTCGCCAAAGCCGTTTCTTTTTGTCAATGGCGGCTGCCGGTATGACGACATGTACATGAGGATGGTAATCGAGACGGCGTGAATGGGTATGTAACACACTGATGGCGCCAGCGGTGCCCTGTAGTTGCTTGTCATTTTGACAAAAGGTCTTCAAGGTGTCCCAACTGCATTGGAACATTGCTGTATAAATTTGCCGCTGGCGTTGCCATGCTAATGACCGGAATTGTTTGGGCAACGTGAAGGTCACTAAAAAATAGTCGGCAGGCACCTGTTTTTTTAATTGTCGCTCTAACCATTGCTGGCTTTCGTGATGTTGACAATGTGGGCAATTACGATGGCCACATGAATGAGGCACATATTGTTGTTCCTCACACTTAACACAACTGGTTAACATTTTTGGGCTTTGGCTGGTGCGGCAAGTTTTCATCGCCCAAAGGGCATTTTTATGAGAGGGTAATAACTTGCTTTGGTATTGCATTAAGAGGTCGGTTTCAAAAGTCTTGATGATGGATGAAAGCTTGATCATTTAACCTTCCCCCAAGTAATGGTAAATCCGCCCATCAGCTGATTGATCTGTTGCTCTGCATTGTTGGTAGTGCGGGATGTCAGGTGGGTATATTTGCTTGTCGTCAAGATGCTGCTATGACCGAGAATTTTTTGCACCTCAAGCAGATCAACACCCGACTCTATCAGATGTGTCGCGTAACTATGTCTCCAGGAATGCATGGTGATCTTTTTTTTATCCCACATGCCACCACGACTTTACCTAAAGCGAGTGATACGCCTACTTGATCAAGATGGGTAGTAGCGGTACGACTTTTTGCTAACCCTCCTTTGCGGTTGGGAAATAGAAATACCGGGTTACGGTGTATCGCCCAAAAACGTCGTAAAGTATCGAGTGTAACGGCAGGCAGAGGAACGAATCGATCTTTATTGCCTTTGGAATCACGAATATGAACCCTCATGCGTTGGCCATCAATATCACCGACTTGCAAGTGTAATGCTTCAGATATACGTAAACCTAGACTATAAACAACGAAGAAGAAAACACGGTAGCTCGCTACCCGAGTCGTCATAAATATTTTCGCGGCCTGTTCAACCGTGACGATATTTGGCAGTTTTTGCACACGAGGGGATTTGATCAGATCAATATGCCGCCATTTGACATTCAAAACATGTAGATAAAAGAACTTGAGACCATACAAATCGAGCTTTACCGTGCTCCAAGAATGGGTGCTGCGTAAATCAACAAAAAAATCGACCAACTGTTGCTCTGTTAAATCATAAACATGATAGCTGAAGTAATTGCCTATACGGCGAATAGCACGCGAATAGGCGTCAATGGTCTTTGGCTGTAGCCCTTTAAGGGTGAGATGCTGCAGAAGTTTTTGATAATCTTGGTTGAATCTTGCTTCTAAAGGTGTTGTCATAACGTTGTAGCCTCATATTCATTCGAATTTCCTCTGCCGAGGTGGGGCTACAGTTTAATTTAATTTAGGCGAGTAATGTTTTTTCTCCGCGATAGCGGCTTCGTCCAACTACTAACTACTAACTGACAAATTTAAACGCAATTTCAGCACGATAAAAGTTTCTCAGAACAAAACAGTATTCATTAACATAAAAAGATCATTTATTACAATTAGTTAACTAATTCAACATAGTGCAGGTT
>JBATHQ010000477.1:0-4395 GCA_049667005.1 Psychromonas sp. | reverse complement strand
ACAAAGCTAGCATTCATTTTAACAAGCATAAATGAGTAGATAATTAGTGGAATTGGTATCAATCACGTCCAGGCAATTTTTTCCAGGTAACTTTATCGCGTAAATAAACGGCGCAGGCTGATTCAGGTGCAAAATCAAGTGACTTCTCGACACTGTCAACCACTTGCTCAAGCATAAATCGCGCATTGGGAAACTCGATCTCGGTTTGCTTGGCATCTTTGAAGTATTCCGTTAATTCCGGATAAGCCGCCCAGCCCGTGCCCACTAAAACAGAGTTCTCAACAATATCGATCTGCAGTGCCAGCAGATCCTCGGGTTTAATAACCACTTCAGTATCAATCAACACCATTAACGATCCGACTAAGCGGTAGTGCGCAAAATAAATTTCGCCCATCCGCGCATCAATAGCAGCATAGACATCTGTTACCGCAAACATATTATAAGCCTGTTGTGCCATTGCCTGCAGCGTCGAGACGCCAACCATGTTCTTCTCAATACCGAAGGCGAGTCCCTGCGCAATACTGATACCTATTCTTACGCCGGTAAAACTGCCTGGTCCCCGGCCATAGGCGACAATATCAATATCGGCTAATTTTATCCCGGCGGACTGCAATACCTGCTCCACAGCAGGTAATATCTTTGTCGTATGTTCACGTGGTGCGAGCATAAATTGATCGCTGATCACCTGGTCTGTTGCCGTTTGACAAAGCACTGCAACTGAACAGGCTTCGGTTGACGTATCTATACATAAAACTTTTAACTCTTTGGACATATTTGGCCTATCTTTTTCAGGTAAAATTTACCAGCCTTTTGGCCGGCATTAAGCAGATTAATCAATGGTTTTTAAAAAATCTATCGCATTTTCCAGTGAGCGAGTGCGCGGCATGCAAGGTAAACTATTAAGAAACAGATTACCATAATTACGCGTTACCAAACGAGTATCACAGACGATCAATACCCCTTTATCTTTTTCAGCTCGAATCAATCGTCCCACACCTTGTTTAAAGGTAATAACAGCCTGAGGTAACTGCACTTCAGCGAAGGGATCTTTACCTTTTAACTGTGCATCTTCCATGCGCGCTTTTAATAACGGTTCATCGGGTGCAGTAAATGGAATTTTATCGATGATCACACAGGATAAAACTTGTCCGCGCACATCGACCCCCTCCCAAAAACTGCCGGTCGCCACCAGCAACGCATTGCCATGGGCAACAAACTCATCAAGCAATGCCTGTTTACTTTTTTCCCCCTGCACTAACACCGGTAGGGTTAATATTTGCCGGAACCCCGTTGCCAACTGGTTCATCATGGCATGACTGGTACATAAAAAGAAACAGCGCCCTTTACTGGCACGAATAACGGGTGCTAACTGTTGCACCAACTTATCGGCTAAACCCGGCGTACCCGGCTCAGGCAGTAGTCTCGGCACCACAAATAAAGTCTGTTTGGCATAATCAAAGGGGCTGGTTAACAACATACACGGGCTGTCTTGTAAGCCTAGTAACTCGGTAAAATGACTGAACTGCCCTTTCACGGACAAGGTTGCCGAAGTAAAAATCCAGCTTGCCTGCTTTTTGTTACATTCAGATTGAAACCGCTGGGCAACACTTAATGGCGTGATATTTAATGAAAAATGTTGTTTGCTACAATCAAACCAGTAACTAAATCCAACCTCGTTGACACTGTTCAGTTTTTTAAATAATAACGTGAATTGTGTTAACCGCTCAAAACAATGGTCTAATACTTCACTTTTACCTAATCGTTCAACAATCACTTCATTTAAAAAATCCATTACCTGTAATACACGCTGAACATGCAACTGCATCACCCGCTGTTTCGACTTTTCGCGCCAACTGCCGGTGCCTTTTTCCATCGCAAATGCCATGCGAAAATCTAACACACTTAAACGTAATTGATCCGCAGCCTTGGACATCTGTTTGGCTTCACGAAGTTCGGTGCGATAGACAAAGTCTATCTCTTTGGAAAGTTCAATAAGCTGCCGACTGGACAACGACTCACCAAAATATAAACTGGCAATATCCGGCAGTTGATGTGCTTCATCAAAGATATATACCGCGGCCTCGGGCATTAACTCACCAAATCCGGTTTCTTTAACTGCCAGATCGGCGAAAAACAGATGATGATTGATCACCACAAGATCCGCATCCATCGCTTTTTTACGCGCTTTAACAATAAAACAGTCATCAAAACTGGGACACTCGCGCCCTAAACAGTTGTCATTGTTGCTGGTAATAGCCGGGATAATAGAGGCATCTTCAGCAAGGTCTTTCACCTCAGCAATGTCACCTGTTTTGCTTGCAAGAGACCAATTTTTTATTTTTATCAGTTCAATTTGCAATGCCTTGTCTTTATGTTTACTTTCCAGCATCAAGCGATTGAAACGTTCATTACACAGATAGTTACTGCGTCCTTTTAACAAGGTCACAGACCCGGTAAAATTCGTGGCGGCAATTAACAGGGGTAGATCTTTTAAAAAAAGTTGCTCCTGCAGGGCTTTACTGCCCGTAGAGATGATGATTTTCCCCGAGGAAGCTTTATCAAAGGTTAATAATGCAGGTGCTAAATAAGCAAAGGTTTTTCCTGTCCCCGTTTCCGCCTCGACCACTAAGCGCTGTTTATTTTTAATCGTCGACGCGACCGCTTCAGCCATTTTGACCTGCGCATCACGGGAGATAAAAAAAGGCAGTTTTTTACTTAAGGCCCCTGAGGATGAAAAAAAAGATGCGATCAAAGTTAAGGACTCTTAAATAAAAAATGGGTTATTGCCTGTATTCTACGTGAATTAAAAGTATGATTGTAGCTCAATCAACAAACCGTGGTTTGATAGCCAAACTACTTGAGTCTCTATTATGAACAACCCGCATTATTTACCGGCAAAATTGGGCTTGGAATTTAAAACTATCAAAGCGATGGTTAATATTTATTGCCAAGCACATCATCACAGTAAAGATCAAAAAACACCTTGCGCGCAATGTGCCGAGTTTATCTTATACGCCAATGAGAAATTAGATCGTTGTCCTTACGGGCAAAACAAACCGACCTGTAATAAATGTCCAATTCATTGTTATAAAAAAGAACAACGCGAGCAGGCACGACGCATCATGCGTTATGCAGGACCGCGTATGCTGCTTAAACACCCTATTCTGGCTATCAAACATCTGTTAGCAGAAAGACGCCCTGTGCCCTTAAGCATCGAAGACAAAGCCTCAAATCGCCATAGCCGAAAATCCAACCGGTAAGTTTTTATTCCGCTTTTCCTGCATAAAGTTAATGATCAAGTCTAAAGTTATAGAGGTATGCACTATCGGATAAAAGAGATGGATAAAAATATTAGTAAGATTCTACTTTCTATTGTTTGTGCAGGGTTACTCTACGTTGTCGCCGTTATTTGGCTGGTTCCGCAGCAGGCAATAACACTGGCATTAATCTCTTTATTAGTGATGTTATGGAGCAATAGTGCGTTACCACTGGGAGTTGTTTCATTACTGCCGATTCTGCTCTTCCCTATGTTTGATCTATTGTCCACCAACGATGTCACCAGCAATTACAGTGAATCCATTATTTTCCTTTTTATTGGCGGCTTTTTATTAGCGATTGCGGTTGAAAAAACCGCGTTGCATAAAGTCATTGCCAATAAAATATTAGCGTTTTTCCCAAACACAATCACGGGTATGATCTATGCCCTTGCCTTAACCGCAGGCAGTCTCAGTGCATTCTTATCCAATACCACCAGCTGCCTATTATTAATCCCGCTGGCACTGTTTTTAACTGAAGATGAGGGCCTAAAAAAACGCTTCGCATTGGCGATCTGTTACGGGACAAGTATTGGCGGCATTATCACGCCCATCGGCACACCACCAAATTTAATACTGTTTGGTCTGCTGGAGCAGTTAAATTTAAAAAGTATCCCCTTTGTGCAGTGGGTTTTATTAGTTCTACCCCTGGCGTTCATTCTGTTTCTATTTCTTGGATGGGTACTTTCATGGGGAACAAAGAACAAACAGATGGTTATACGACAAACTGAGCCGCAAGGAAAGCTGAGCACAGAGCAAAAGAAAGTAACCGTCGTGCTACTGGCTTTAATCGTATTACTTTTTATTAACTCGCCAATACAGCCCTACTATGCCGGATTAGGGTTGAATGAAAAAGGGATCTTATTATCGGCAGGATTGATCCTGTTTTTGCCTCCCCTGAATATTCTTAACTGGCCAGATAGCAAAAAAATCCCCTTTGAAATTTTATTTTTATTTGGCGCGGGATTTTCTATTGCGCATGTTTTCACCAGCTCTGGTTTAGCACAACAGTTGGCTCTTTTTCTGCAGACCTTCAGTCAGTTGCCGACGCTGTTATTGATTGTTTTGATCGCCAGTCTGG
>JBATHQ010000476.1:0-2493 GCA_049667005.1 Psychromonas sp. | reverse complement strand
GATAATCGCTATCACATTCCCCCGGTAATCCTAAAATCAAATGCGTACAAACTTTGATGCCCCGTGCCCGCGCTTTTTGACATACCGATTGATATGCACTGAACCCATGGCCGCGATTAATGCGTTTCAGTGTTTTGTCATTGGCGGATTGCAGGCCCAACTCTAACCACACTTCATAACCGCGCAATACATAACTGCTGAGCAGATTTAAAACTTCATCTGAGACACAATCAGGTCGGGTGCCCACACACAAACCAACGATATTGCAGTTAAGGGTTGCCTGCTGATACAGTGAAGCCAGTTGTTCTATCTCCGCATAAGTACTGGTATAAGCCTGAAAATAAGCGAGATACTTTTTGGCCTTATGCTCCACTTCCGATGCACGTGAAGCCAACTGCATTGCAATAGACTGTAAAGCCTGACTTTCATCGGAGAATGCCGACACATTACAAAAGGTGCAACCGCCCCTACCCAAGGTGCCGTCACGATTAGGGCAGGTAAAGTTACCGTGCAGGGTTAATTTATGTACTTTTTCACCGTAACGTGTTTGTAAATCCTTACCTAATGTATTTATATACTCGGTTAACTGCATTTTAGTATTCTTAGACTATAAAAAAAGCCACTATACAGTGGCTTTTAAAGCGATATTTTGCGTTATCTTATACTAAGTGCATTTGCTATTAACAAAGGTTAAAAAGCGAATGTGAAGTTAGCCCAAAATTCAGCATCTTCATCAAGATGCGCAGAGATGCCTACATTTTCTGCCAACTCATAACCGATATCAGCAGTGCCTTTAAACTCCTTCACATTTTCACCTTTTAACGCGTAAGTATAAGCCGGTGTCGCTCCCAGCCAAAATTCATTGGTGACGGCAAAACGGACCCCAGCTTCAGCCCCTAAAAAAGTGGTGCTGGCGATATCATCTCCCCACATCATGCCCAGATGAAGAGCTGGGTAAAGTGTAAATTGCGTACCCTTTAGCGGTATTTTTTTAATCACACCAAAAGAAGCTTGATCAACAGAGTTATCTTCAGACTCATCGTCAACAGACTCCCCTTTAAACTGATCACCCCAGGTACTTTTAACTAAAAAACCAGTATTGTTACGATCATTAAAAGCCATATAATTAACATTGTAATAATCTAAATCGTTTTTTGCTTCCAGGGTTAATTGATGTTTCAGCTGCCAGCCTAAATAACCGCCAAGTGCGCCGAATACATCAACACCCTCACTACCACCGCCAATACCAACTTTGGAATAAACAGCGGTTGGATCACTGAAGTCGGCACCTTTTTGGCTTGTCAGCTGTTCTGCAGCAACTTGTCCGGCAAAAGCTGCTAATAATGTACTGCTTAATAATAATGTATTTTTGTTAAGTTTAAACATAAGTATGATGCCTCTATTTCCAAATAAATAAATTGAATAAACGTTTACCGCGTTTAATGACCGTGTATTTAGCAAATAACGCATCGGATTTGTGCAAAACTAATTCACTATCGCTTTGTTTTTCACCATTGACAGTGACCGCACCATTGTTAATAAATTCACGCGCCATTTTGTTCGATTTAGCCAATTCGCAACTGGTTAATAATTCAACCAGATCTTTCTCTTCACCTTCAATATCCGTGGCAGGTAAACCATCCTGTGCAAGTTGCGCCAGATCGGATTCACTCAGCGCACTTAAATCCCCGGAGAACAAGGCTTCGGTAATACGCTGAGCTGAAGCTAAGCCTTCTTCTCCGTGAACTAAACGGGTAACATGCTGCGCTAATATATTTTGTCCCTCGGGACGACCCTGAATAGTTTTATCCTTCTCTTCAATCGCAGCAATCTCTTCAATCGATAAGAAAGTAAAGTAGCGCAGGAATTTATAAACGTCCGCATCCAGGGTTGTGATCCAGAATTGGAAGAAAGCATAAGGTGATGTTTTAGCAGCATCCAGCCAGATAGTGCCCGCTTCTGTTTTACCGAATTTTGTACCGTCCGCTTTAGTCACCAGCGGCAGAGTCAATCCGAACACCTTTTCCTGATTCATCCGGCGGGTTAAATCAATACCACCGGTAATATTTCCCCACTGATCCGAACCGCCAATTTGCAGAGAACAACCATTGGCTTTATTTAACGCCGCAAAATCGTAGGACTGTAGCAGCATATAGGTAAACTCAGTAAAAGAGATACCCGCACCTTCGCGGTCAATACGCTGTTTAACCGATTCTTTTTGAATCATCGCATTCACACTGAAGTGTTTACCCACATCGCGCAAAAAAGAGATGGTGTCCATTTTGCCAATCCAATCTAGGTTATTGACCACCTCAGCTGAATTTTCCTGATCCCCAAATTCAATAAACGCACTGACCTGCAGTTTAATTTTATCAACCCAGCTGGCAACCACATCATCGCTGTTTAATTTACGCTCTGCAGTTTTAAAACTCGGATCGCCAATTAACCCCGTTGCACCACCGACTAAGGCTAATGGTTTATGACCGGCTTCCT
>JBATHQ010000475.1:0-1863 GCA_049667005.1 Psychromonas sp. | reverse complement strand
GTTTAGCTAATTTGGTAATGACAGTTTGGTGCTTCTTAACTAGTTCTCATCCATAAACGTTAACATACTGAAATATATAAAAAAATAGGCTAAAAAGAAGGAAAACTCCGGTAGATTTACTATAATTAATAGTGCTAACAAATTGATTACATTAAAAAAACCGGAGTTTGGAATGCGCGAAACACACAATCCTCAAATAAGTATATTCGAATTTTACGGTGAGCACGAGATCGGTCAGCAATTAAAAAAACTTTCCCAAATTTTAGATGACAATCCAGCCATCTTGGATATCGCCACCAACGCTATCATTGACCCTCATAAAAAAGAGACTGGTCGGAAAGGTCTGACCGTAGACACTATTTTCAGAGCCGCACTGCTTAAGCAAATGATGGGATTGACCTATGATGAGCTCAGTTTCTATTTGCAGGATTCTATCAGTTACAGCTCTTTTGCCCGAGTTGATTCATCCAAATATTATTCTGATTCTTGTTTACAGTCCTGTATTAGCAAACTCGATGCAACAAGTTGGGAAGCGATTAATCGTCTGCTTCTTAGCGATGCGGCAGAAAAAGGAATTGAAAAAGGACGCATGGTTAGAATTGATAGCACGGTGACTGAAACACATATTTTGTCCCCCACTGACAGTAATTTGCTCTGGGATTGTGTACGGGTAATGGTCCGTTTACTTCACGAGATAGCGTCTGTATTAAAGCCTGGCACATTTACATTTTGTGACCGTAGTCGGGCAGCTAAACGCCGTATGAACGCTATCGCTTATGTCAGAGGGAGTAATAAAGTAAAGCTTTATAAGCAACTGATTCAAAATGCCAAAGAGACGAAAGATTATTTAAATGAGGCGCTTGGCAAAGAGAGTTGTGTCGTAGAGCCATTTAAATTTATGCAGCTAGAACAAGAAGCAAAATCACTCTTACAATTAACAGAAAAGGTGATTAACCAAACAGAAAGGCGTGTGCTCAATAGTGAAGAGGTTCCCGCGCAAGAAAAAATATTCAGCATTTTTGAAGCGCATACAGATATCATTATCAAAGGTAGCAGAGACATTCAATATGGCCACAAACTAAACCTGACAACGGGTAAAAGCGGTTTAGTATTAGATGTTTATATTGAAGATGGCAATCCGGCTGATACCGCCAGGTTGTGTCCTATGCTGGAAAGGCAGCGGGAAATATACGGCAGAGTGCCAAGACAAGCCGCTGCGGATGGTGGATATGCCAGCCAAGATAATCTGGTAAACGCCAAAGCAATGGGCATCAAAGATGTCGCTTTTAATAAAAAGCGCGGTCTTAAAGTTGAAGAGATGGTAAAAAGCAACTGGGTTTATAAGAAGTTATTTAAATTCAGAGCCGGTATTGAAGGAAATATCTCTTGCCTGAAACGTCGATTTGGCCTGTCGAGATGTAACTGGAAAGGATTGGACAAATTTAAAGCCTATGTTTGGGCTTCAAGCGTAGCATATAACCTATTGCAATTAACTCGGATAGAAATCGCCACTTAAACTTCTTCAATCGAAATTAAATAGTATGCCTATTATCACCGAGGCAGGCTTATTTATGTCTGCAATTTGAATAACAGGCAATAAACTTAAAAAATATAGCGATCGCACACTTCGTGTGCTCTACAGAACGTAAGATTAGCCTTGGAATAATGATAAAATCCAAGACCTAACTGAGAGTGTTACTAAAAAACACACTGTTTCTGGATGAGAACTAGCTAGAGAAATGAAACTAGATAACGTTAATTATTCATTTTCATCTGATTGATCAGCATGAGCTGAACCTTCAAATTGATCAACATCGGCTAACGTTCCAAACCAAAAATCTGAGCTGATCATCTTAAACTGAC
>JBATHQ010000474.1:0-3370 GCA_049667005.1 Psychromonas sp. | reverse complement strand
CTTAGTGAAGCCCATTATTTAGGCGCATGGGTTACCACCGCAATGAAAAACAAACGCTTTGATTCCATTGTTGTACCTACTTTGCAGGCTTGGCAGAGGCAAGCTCGCAGTCTGGGTAAAAATGCCGGACTTAAACGTCAATTTACTTATTTAGAAAAGTGTTACAGTGAAGTGCTGGATGATCACAAGCAAGTGCAACCCGTTTACAAAGAGCAACTTGAAAAATTGCTTGCCAAGCTTAACGACGATGAGTGGATGGTAACAACTGATTTAACCGTCGGAGAGAGACTTAATCGGCACAGTGGTGGTAAAGAATCTTTAATCGTTTGCGCGCAACAAATGCAAAGTTGTTTTGATGAGCAAGGCGTGTTGATCAAGCCTATCTCTCTATATGTCCGTGGTAATCAACAAAAAGTGATTGATTTTGCCTTTGCCGAACATTTACTTTTATATAAAACGACCGATTATAAATCGAAAGTAAAATATCACGGTGAGTTTATTGTCTATCCTAATAATGACGGCAGCTTTTTACCGGAGTTTCCTGAGAATCAAACTGCAGAGCAGTAATTCCGTAGATGCGGCACTTTTTATAAAGTGTCGCATTAACCGTGCGGCTAACTTGCGTTAGCCTGTGCTTTCTGCTCAAGCATCTCAGCGGCAATTAATCTTAATAAAAAGGTTTCCCGCTCTATCGATAACCCTTTTTTATCCGGATTCAACATGGTTAACTGGTTGTGCTTAATCGCATCATAAATATTCAGCCACACCGGTTTCATGCCATTTTTGAGTTCATAATCTTCATATTTTGTCGCCCCCAATTTAGCGTCGATATTACAAACATAACAATATGATTTCATATGCATGATCTCATAACCGTCTTTAGCCCATGGGCGAAACTCTTCGTATAAACCAAAATCTGCTATGTCACGTATGTTTTGTGCGCCGGTCTCCTCCTGTAGTTCGCGTATTAATCCTTCGATCATCCCTTCATTTTCATCAACCCCACCACCCGGTAGGGTGTAATCATGATAACGGGCGGTATACAGCATTAAAATCATCTCCCCTTTTAATACGATCGCACGGGCAGCATTGCGCACGAAGGTACTTTTATCTAAGGAAAGGATTTGTGGATGAACAGCAGTTTTCAGCAGGCGCATAATAGGACTCGGAAATAAATTGGCCGCTGATAATATCAGCAGGCAGGTTGAGTTTGAAGTAACTTTTGATATTGTTCAATAATCGCGCTGACGTTATGCTGCGGACTCTGGGCAATACGTTGATAGTGCGCAATGGTTTGCTGCAGATAAGAAAGATGCTCCGGCTGAGAAAAATCCCACATTGTTGAGCCTACTTTTGAGATCGGCAACTCAGCATTGACGCTCACATGCAGTATTTCATAACCCCGCTTATTTTCAATCACCAGCGTTTCCGCGATCAATCCTAACTGCCTGCTGATTAAAAACTCCCGGACCTGGTACTGATAATGTACAGGGCATAAAATAAACTGCAAATGGTAATGGCTAAAGGTCGTTAAAATCGCCTCCACCAGCTTGATGGTCAGCTCACCGCCCACACCGGCTATAATAATCAGGTGATTATCCGTCTCAGGGCATTTAGAAACCTTGGCCAGGGGTAAGTTTATGACATCGCTGCAATGCACTCCCCACCTACTTTTGTGCGGCTTCGAGCGATAATATTTCTCAAGGTCATCTTTTAATTGCTTTAGTATGTCAGGGACGATATCAACAAAGTGAACGCTATCCGCCGCCTGCCGCTGTAACAGGGTCAGGCCGAGGAAACCATGATCACAGCAGCAATCCCAAATATGCTGGTATGGTTGCGTGATCATGGTGTTGATTTGTTGTAAACGCCGGCTTAATTTAATCTTATAATGCACCGTTAAGCAGCCTTCTCTTCAAGGCGCATACTCAGAGCAATACGTTTTCTGGGCAGATCAATTTCAACCACCCGCACCTTGACTAACTGCCCGACTTTTACAATTGCAAAGGGATCGCTGACAAATTTATCTGCCAGTTGCGAGATATGCACCAACCCGTCTTGATGTACGCCAATATCCACAAAAGCACCGAAATTGGTCACGTTGGATATCACCCCCTGTAAAATCATGCCCTCCTGTAAATCGTTAATATTATTAATATGTTTTGCAAAATCAACCCGCTTAAACTCAGGTCTTGGATCGCGTCTAGGTTTAGCCAGTTCGCTGATAATATCTTTAACAGTGATAACACCAAAGTTTTGATCGGCATAGTTGTTGGCATCAAGGGAGCTTAACAGATTGCTGTTATTGACCAACTGCTTTACCTGAACGCCCTGCTGTGCTGCAATTTGTTTGACCAAATCATAGGCTTCCGGATGCACGGCTGAATTATCCAAAGGATTAGCGGCATTGGCGATACGCAAAAAACCGGCACATTGCTGAAAAGCTTTAGCGCCTAAGCGCGGCACTTTTTTAAGCGCTAAACGTGACTTAAAAGCGCCATTTTGATCGCGGTACTCGACGATATTTGCGGCAATGGTTTGATTCAGACCGGCAACATAGGCGAGCAAAGCGGGAGAGGCACTGTTTAAATCCACCCCGACCGAATTAACACAGTCTTCCACCACCCCATCAAGACGCTGACTTAAACTGCTTTGATTAATATCATGCTGATATAAACCTACGCCGATAGCTTTAGCATCAATCTTAACCAGCTCTGATAATGGATCCTGCAGACGCCGAGCAATGGAAATAGCCCCGCGAATGGCCACATCAATATCCGGAAACTCATTTGATGCAAGCTCCGATGCAGAATAAACCGACGCCCCCGCTTCACTGACCATAACCGTGGTAATATCCAGGTTATTTTCAGCTAATGTGGTGCGTATAAAATCATCGGATTCACGTGACGCGGTGCCATTACCAATCGCGATCAGTTCGACTTTATACTGATTAATCAGTTGCATAACCACTTGCGCGGCTTGTTGGGTTTTATTGCTCGGTTGATGCGGATAAATAGTCTCATAAGCCAGTAACTTACCGGTAGCATCAACGACGGCGAGTTTACAACCGGTACGCAAACCGGGATCTAGGCCCAAAGTCACTTTCGCGCCAGCCGGTGCCGCCATCAGCAAGTCTTTTAAATTTGACGCAAAGTTATCCATGGCATTAGTATGTGCGCTCTCTTTTAAAAGCGTTATTAACTGCGTTTCCAGCTGCCCGCTTAATTTACTCTTCCAGGCTTTTTGGATCACCTTTTTACGCCAATTTTCTGCTGATAATTGTAACCAGGAAAAACCTAAATGATGTGCAATCACACTTTCACAATAGTATGTTTTGATTTTGTCATCTTGTTTAGGATCTGCATTCAAG
>JBATHQ010000473.1:0-12114 GCA_049667005.1 Psychromonas sp. | reverse complement strand
CCTGAATCAGCCTGCGCCGTTTATTTACGCGATAAAGTTACCTGGAAAAAATTGCCTGGACGTGATTGATACCAATTCCACTAATTATCTACTCATTTATGCTTGTTAAAATGAATGCTAGCTTTGTTATTGATCTTATAATTAGAACAACTAGTTACTGCAATCAATGCCTTGCTTTCATCCATTATCCCGGTGCCTAAATAGAACATCTAATTAATGGAGTTGGTATAATATTTTTTAATGATACTTTCGTTTGTTATTGGTTTAAGGAATGTTTGATGTTGCGTTTGATCTTTGTTGTCGGATTATTATTAAGTAGTTTTAATGTGTTTAGTCAGCCTTACCCTATTAATTTAACGCATCAGCAAGCGGATGCGTTGGGGATGCTTATCTGGAAAAATGAGGGACAGCAAAAGCTGCAGCATTTGACCACCTGGAATAAAAATGAAGCTTTCCCTTCATTGGGGCTGGGGCATTTTATTTGGTACCCCACCACTAAAAAAGGGCCGTTTAAAGAGCAATTTCCCGAACTATTACAATATTTCAAAAAACAGGGCGTTGTGTTACCGCAATGGCTGGCAAAAAGCGACCTGGCTCCGTGGAAAAACCGTGAACAATTTTATCGCGAGTTTGATCAGCCTCAGCTTACTGAGTTAAGGATTTTTTTAAGAAAACATCTTGATTTACAGGTACAGTTTATTATTAAACGGTTAGAAGCGGGGATCCCATTAATATTAGCTGATAGTAATCAAACGGAGCAAAAAATGATTCATCATCAACTTTCCCGCTTAACCGCTACGCCGCAAGGTTTGTTTGTTTTATTGGATTACATTAATTTTAAAGGCGAGGGGGTGTCATTAAAAGAACGTTATCAAGGTCAAGGATGGGGATTAAAGCAGGTATTATTAACCATGCCCCTCAAATATGATAATGCGGTACGTGAATTTTCTTTATCCGCTGATAAAGTATTAACACGGCGTGTTAAAAATGCCCCCAAAGATGAGTCTCGCTGGCTACAGGGTTGGCGCGCACGGGTGCAGGGTTATCAAAACATTATGGTTAAATAAATAGTTAATATTTGAATTCAGAAATTTTATAGTTTCCGTTTAACAGATAAACGGTACAATAAACACACTTGTTAATGTTTCACTTTAAAATAAAGGTCTTGTAAATGTTTTATCGAATTATACGTAGTTTTTTATTCATGCTTAATCCAGAAAAAGCACATGATGTTTCAATCAAACAGTTTAAATTAACCCATGGCACTTTTTTGGATCTTTTTTATCGTCAGAAAGTGCAGCACAGACCCGTAGAGGTGATGGGATTGACCTTTCCAAATTCGCTTGGCTTAGCGGCTGGTCTGGATAAAAATGGGGAGTGTATTGACGCCTTTGGTGCAATGGGTTTTGGGCATATTGAAGTGGGCACTGTGACGCCTGTTGCGCAGCCCGGTAACGAATCTCCGCGCATCTTTAGAGTATTAGAATCCGAGGGCATTATTAATCGCATGGGATTTAATAATGACGGCGTGGATAATTTAATTAAGAATGTAAAGGAAAGTCATTTCAAAGGCATTATTGGTATTAATATCGGCAAAAACTTCTCAACGCCTGTTGAAGAGGGTAAAAATGATTACCTGTTATGTATGGACAAAGTGTATCAGCATGCCGGTTATATTGCAGTCAATATCTCTTCACCAAACACTCCGGGATTGCGCTCACTACAATACGGAGAAGCGTTGGAAGAGTTATTGGATGCACTAAAAACACGCCAAAGTGAGCTTGCCGCTAAATACAATAAATACGTGCCGATTGCCTTGAAAGTTGCACCGGATCTGAGCGATCAAGAGATTGAAAGCATCGCCAAGTCGTTACTGAAATATAAAATTGACGGCTTAATTGCGACCAATACCACACTGGATCGTGAAATGATCAAAGGGATGTCCCATGCCAGCGAAACGGGTGGTTTAAGCGGTCGTCCTCTGCAAACTAAAAGCACCGTTGTGATTGCAAAATTTGCCGGGTTATTAAAAGGCGAGATCCCGATTATCGGGGTTGGTGGCATCGACAGTGTCAGTGCCGCTAAAGAAAAAATACAAGCTGGGGCAAGCTTGGTACAAATTTATACCGGTTTTATTTATAATGGCCCTAAATTAGTTAAAAATATTGTTAATTATATTTAGTCTATTTCTCCGGCTCTGTTTACGCAGAGCCGGAATAGGTAATGCGTAATATAAGGGCAGCTGCCTTTCGAGTATCAATTTTGTTCAATCTAAAAGCGTTCTGAGCAAGGCCCGAGGAGCTAAGCATAGATTAAACGACAAGCAACGCAGCAGGTAACGAACTATGTTTAAACCAACTCACCCGATTATTGATTTTTCACCGCAGGCGCATTGGCAGTGGTTATATGATCGTAAAAGAGCGACGTTAACGCTAAATATGGGCAGCCGTGTTGTCGCTATTAACTATAAAAAGAGCATGCTGACATTATCATTTGATCAACCGGTGTTTTTTACCGTTGAAGATGTTGCCAGTTATATTGAAATGTTTGAAGATCCCGCATTCACTCAATATTCCCCACCATTCAGATGCAGGCTTATTCTGCATATATTAGCCGTTCAGTTATTTCATAAACCTATTATGCCCAAAAATTGGTTTTTTTTAACGCATACGGGTAAGCAGCATCAGGGCCGTCAGGGAGATCATGTAATATTAATCTCATCTGAGCTTAAAGAAGCTAAAATGTATTTTGTGCTGGAGAATAAAGATGATTTTATTTTATGTATGCTGCTGGAAAAATCACATGCGCTAACGCCCAGTCGAACTTTTAAGCAGTTTCAGGTGGTCAAAGTCGCGCACGACAAAATAGTAGCCAGAAAATCATAATATGATAGCCCCTACTGGTGATTAAACTGTGTATGAAGGATCATTGCTGACATTGTTTTACTGACATTCTTGAAATTTCCCCCCTGATTTATTAGGGTCTTTTGTGAATGAAAAATCGTAAAATACGCATAAAAACATGCTTTATGGTTGTTTTTGTGATTTTACAGTCTGTTATTGATTGTTTTTATGATTATTTTGATGCATTTATTTTATGAATTTAAATGTGTTATATACTTGAATTTATTATGCATTCTGGCTATAAAGATATCTATTTTAATTATAACTTAAGGATTTAAATGAACACTGATACTCATGTTTCGAATCGATGGTCAAGTCGATACTCGTACATTCTAGCTGCGACCGGTGCCGCCGTTGGACTTGGTAATCTATGGAAGTTCCCCTACATAATGGGCGAAAATGGCGGTGGTGCCTTCGTTTTTGTTTATCTATTATGTATATTATTTATTGGTATTCCAGTATTGATGGCGGAAGCGGTTATTGGTAAACGCGGGCGCTCAACACCTGCTAATGCTGCGGCACATGTTGCAGTCGAGTCCGGACATTCATCTCATTGGTCAATTATCGGTTCGATGGGCGTGACAGCGGGATTTTTAATCTTAAGTTTTTATGCTGTTATTGCCGGTTGGGCAGTGGCGTACGTATTTTTTGCCGGTAGTGGTGAATTTAGTGCTGCAGCGGCTGATCCTGTCACTAATGCCGATACAATCGGTGCGTTATTCAGTAATTTAATAACCAGTGCGCCACAACTTATTCTCTGGTCAAGTATCACTATTTTCGCTGCTGTGTACGTAATTTCAAAAGGCGTAAAAGACGGATTAGAAACGGCTATCACTTATTTAATGCCGGCTTTATTATTACTGCTTATCGTTATTATGCTCTATTCTGCTGTGGTTGGTGATTTTGCCGCTGCCGCCTCTTTTATGTTCCATATTGATTTTTCTAAATTGACCATAGAAGGTGTATTAGTCGCATTGGGTCATGCATTTTTTACCCTGAGTTTAGCGATGGGTATTATGATGATATACGGCGCATATCTGCCTAAAGGTGTGTCTATTGCCAAAACATCTATTATGATCGCCATTGCCGATACGGTTGTTGCATTAATTGCAGGTTTAGCGATTTACCCGATCGTATTTGCTCACGGTTTAGAGCCAAGTGCTGGACCTGGTCTGCTATTTCAATCAATTCCGATTGCTTTCGGCTCCATGCCTTTTGGTGATTTTGTTGGTACATTATTCTTTGTGATGGTTGTTTTTGCTGCGTTCACCTCAGTAATTGCACTGCTTGAATCGCCTACTGCTTATTTAGTTGAACGTCAGAATTTAACTCGTACTAAAGCTGCATTAACAGCCGGCGTTGCTGTTTGGATTTTAAGTTTATGCAGCATCTACTCTTTTGCTGGAGCTGAATGGACTAAATTGTCTTTTGGTATGGGCGGAGACATTTTTGAATTCTTAGATTACGTTACTGCTAATATTCTTTTACCGCTTGGTGGATTATTGATATGTATCTTTGCCGGTTGGATAATGAAAACCGAAATTTTAAAAGAAGAGTTTAATCTGTCTGAGCTGCATTTTTCTATCGTATTGACACTGTTACGTTATGTTGCTCCGTTAGGTATTCTGTTTGTATTTGCGAATTCGATCGGCCTGTTTTAATTTAACAGACTTATAAATTAGCAGACAAAAAACCGCTTAGTGAAAATTAAGCGGTTTTTTTTATTCTTTATTTCAGGCAAAAAAAAGCAACTCATCGAGTTGCTTTATTAATAAAATTTATAAATCAATCCATTTTTACGGCACGTAAAATAACAAACTTTTTATTTTCAATGACTAATTCACAGTTACCAAAAATACGTTCTAGTTTGTCCTGATAATCAAGATGACGATTACCCACGATCACTAGTTCACCGTTATCTACTAAACAGAAATGAGCATCATTAAACATACTCCAGGCAATCTGATCGGTAATGACCTGCTGCTGGTGGAAAGGTGGATTACATAAAATCAAGTCGTAGGTACCAGGCTTGAAGCCCACTAAACCATTATTAACAACAAATCGTGCTTTATCTGCCTGCTCTTCAGGTAAATTCTTGAGCATATTAATGCGTGCAGAATCAATCGCCATATATGACTCATCTATAAAGGTGATTTGTGCTTCCGGGAAGGCAGCGGAGGCCGCCATACCGATAATACCGTTGCCGCAGCCCAGATCAACAATCTTAGAAAAATCACCTTCAGGTAGATTATCCATTAAAAAACGACCACCTATATCTAAGTGATTACGAGAAAATACATTGGCATGGTTATGTATTTTCCAGCCACGTTTTTCAACTTCCCAGGTAATAGCTATCTCATCTTCAACGATCTCTTTTGTTTCCGGTAAGCTGAAAATTAAACGCGATTTCTTTTTTGCCAATGAGGTTTTGGTTGAACCAATGTATTTTTCAAACAGATCCAGCGTCGAATTGTGGATCATATTGACTTTACCTGCACCTACCACGATAGTCTCGGGTGTTAACACTGACTGAAGTTGTTGTAAAAGGTATTCAAGGTAAGAGAGTGTTTTCGGAATTTTAATCAAGACGATTTTTACATTTTTAGGAAATGGCTGCAGACTGTCCTGTAAAAGCACATTTTCTTCAGGGCAGTGATTACGCTGCATATTCAGCTTAATTGAATTGATTGATAAGTATGAATCTGAAACTGCAGTACGCTGAATATTTTCAAAGTAGCATGTCAGTGCACCGAAACTGTCATTAATAATAAGCAGTTGTTCATTATCACCAATATGCTTTTGCAGTTCATTTTCAGAAAAATAATTAATAAGGTATTCATCGGCAGAATCCCATGCTTGTAGTGTTTCATTTTTGATTCTTGGATGACGATGCAATACCAGAGTATGGTCTGCAATGTTCAATGTTTCATTCATAGGATTTTGCTCAGTGTTTTAAATAAAGAAGAAAGTTAAAAAAGCTATTTTAGCTTGAACGAGCCGGATAGGTAAGTGATATTGTCACTTGCAGCTATAAATAAAGACTTTTATAACCATTTGTTCTAAAAAATGAGTTTTTTACCCACCTTTTTTTTGTGCTTAAAGAAAGGCATAATAACGCCTCTTCAAATTCCCCTTACTTATAGGACTTAATTATGCCCATTAAAACCGCCTTACTAGAGCGTAGTAACTCTGCTTGTGAACTCTGCGCAAGCACTTCTAACCTGTCTGTTTTCGAAGTGCCGCCTGTTGCTGAGCCTAACTCTGATAAAGCCGTTTTGGTTTGTGATACTTGCGCCTCGCAAATTATTAAAGAGACTGAGATGGATAGCAATCATTGGCGTGCTCTGAATGACAGTATGTGGAGCCCGGTACCGGCTGTGCAGGTACTCGCCTACCGTATGTTAACGCGTCTTGCTAAAAGTGAAGGTTGGGCGCAGGATTTGTTAGATATGATGTATATGGAAGATGAAACCAAAGCATGGGCTGATTACAACGTTGCTGCAGATCAGATTGAACAGACCGCTCCCACTCGTGATTCAAATGGTGCCGTTCTGGTTGCCGGCGATAATGTTACTCTGATCAAAGATCTTGAAGTGAAAGGAGCTAACTTTACCGCTAAACGCGGCACACCGGTGCGTAATATCTCATTAACAGATAATCCGGAGCATATTGAAGGCCGTGTTAACGGCGTACGTATTGTTTTATTAACCCAGTACATCAAGAAAATGCCGGCCGCACTTAACGAAAAATAGTTTTCAAACTACTTCCCGTTAAATAAAAAGTTAAACTCTCCTTGTTATCATGCATGTTGTGACAACAAGGGGAGTTTTTTGTTATTTATAACTTAAAGGACTTTCCAAACCATTTGTTCGCCAGCTTTGATCGGCACGACCTGTTCATTGCCAAAGCTCATCGCCGCAGGTACCTCCCAGCTTGATTGCTCAAGGGTGATCGTATCGCTATTACGCGGAAGATTATAAAAATCCGGACCGTTAAAACTGGCAAAAGCTTCCAGTTTATCCAAGGCATCGGCCTGGGCAAATACTTCTGCATATAACTCAATCGCTGCGTGCGCAGTGTAAGATCCTGCACAACCACAAGCAGTTTCTTTACGGTGAACGGCATGTGGCGCTGAATCTGTTCCTAAAAAGAATTTTTTAGAGCCACTGGTCACCGCCTTTATTAACGCTTGCTGATGAATATTACGCTTTAAAATAGGCAGGCAATAAAAGTGCGGGCGGATACCGCCAACTAGCATATGGTTACGGTTAAACATTAAATGGTGGGCGGTCACGGTTGCTGCGACATTGTCGCTGGCATTATTCACAAACTCCACTGCGTTCGCCGTGGTGATATGTTCAAGCACGACTTTCAGATTGGGGTAAGTCGCAACGATAGGTGCAAGCACGGTTTTTAAGAACACCTCCTCACGGTCAAAAATATCAATCTCATTCGCGGTTACTTCACCGTGAATAAGCAGCGGCATGCCGACCTCCTGCATCGTCTGCAGTGCCACTTGGATCTTTTCAATTGAACTAACACCTGAATCAGAGTTAGTTGTTGCGCCAGCCGGATATAACTTAGCCGCAAAAATTTGGCCTGATGCCTTGGCTTTTTTTATCTCATCGGCAGTGGTGTTATCGGTTAAATACAAGGTCATTAAGGGGGTGAAGCTCGCTTTAGGTTTTGCCGCCAAAATTCTCGACTGGTAAGCAAGTGCCAATTCGGTATTCGTTACCGGGGGGACAAGGTTGGGCATGATAATAGCTCGGCCCATATAACGGCTGGTGTCGCGTACAGTATCAATTAATACATCACCATCGCGTAAATGCACATGCCAGTCGTCGGGGCGGGTTATTGTAATTGTTGTCGTCATGATGATCTCCGTTGAGTTTTAACCATTTTACAAGTATCAAGCAGTGAACTAAAGGCAAATTTATTTTTCATTTTATTATTAGTGGGGGGCATTGTTGGAAGGTATTGATGGCAGGCATTTGTACTGATATAAACAATGAACCACGGTTATCTTAAATTAATGTGACCGGGTATCATAATGGGATAGTTTACTTGAAGGACAGTTGCCTGGATTTTTGAACCTCATGTTTATGCATTGCCATTTTCATTTTTATGGTTAAATGAGGAGCAGGCTAAATAGCTGGGTTAAAGGGCTGGTTATTATCGTCGTTCGCAGCTGGTGCAGCCACGGCAGGCTGAACGTGTCGACTGATCCATACGTCCGCGTTGAATTTTGCAATAGGCATTTTTTAATGCACGGCGTCCGGAGAACCAGTTATCTGCTTCGCCTTGTATTAAATTACCGATAAAACGTTTGCGCAGTTGTTCGCGATATTCCTCGATAAAACTGTTATCGAATCCGATTTCAAAATAGACGAAAACCTCTTCAAGGGTTGAAAAACTACTCAACTTCTCCTGCAATTTATTTTCAATTTTCGGGTTTTCCACAACTTATACCTGTAAATAGCAAATTGACGGGATTGCTCTGAAGCAATTTCAATTACACCAGATAATCAGGTGTCGTATGAAGTTTAATCATTTATGTGTAATATTTAAACATTTACTTATCGGTTTATTATTTGAATTTAAGTTTTTAGATTCCCACTAAGCCTAATTTGTTTAATAAAAGCAGCATGGCAAAGGTGACCGCTAAACCTATGAGGCCAATTATTACCCCTACTTTGAGCATTTGTGAGCTCTTAATTTCGCCAGAGGCATAGGCTAATGCGTTGGGCGGGGTGCTGACCGGAAGTGACATGCCTAAAGATGCGGCAAAGGTGACCGAAAGAATCAACACTACTTGTCCTCCGAAAGGCAGTAATGACTGCATGGATGCACCCAGAGCTGCGACTAAAGGCAAGATAAGGTTGGCGGTAGCTGTATTGGACATAAAATTTGCCATTAATAAACACAGAAAAGAAGCGCCGACGATCAGTAATAGCGGATGGAAAGTATCAAATGGAATGGTTGACACTACATGCTGTGCTAAACCGGATTCATCCAGGGCGACGCCTAGTGCGATACCGCCTGAAACCAACCATAAAACATCCCATGAAATGTTTCTTAAATCATCTTTGGTGATAATTCTGAATGTCGAGAACACCGCGACGGGAATCATTGCCACAACATAAGAACTCATGCCATGAACTCCGCCCAGCAGCCATAAAAAAATGGTCACTATAAATGTCGCGTAAACTAAGATTGCTTTCGGTGTTTTTAAAAATTTACCTTCAATATCAAGCTCTACCGTTTGTCTCGTTGCCGGGAAAAGATAATTTAATAGTGCCCAGGCAATCAATAGCATAATGGCTACAAATGGCACACCTATCGCCATCCATTCGGAAAAGCTGACACTGTATTCATCCACTAAATATTTTAACGCGACAGCATTAGGTGGCGTGCCGATAGGGGTTGCAATGCCACCGATATTTGCCGCAACAGGGACGGACAAAGCAAAGGCGACTCTGGCGCAGTCCTCTTTATCAAATAACGCTAAAACAGGCACTAAAATGGATAACATCATGGCCGTTGTGGCGGTGTTACTCATAAACATGGAAAAAACGGCGGTAATAAGCATAATGCCAAGCATGACATTCTTTGGGCGCTGGCCAAAAGGGCGTAATAACACCCGTGCAAGATTGACATCTAAACGATATTTAGTGGCTGCCATCGCTAAAAAAAAGCCGCCTAGAAAAAGCATAATAATAGGCGAGGCGAAGGTTGCCATAATGGTATCCTGGCGAAGTAATTGCCCCTGTATCTCCGGATGTCCGTTGGTGGTAAACCACAAACCGTGATCAGAAATAAGCAGGAGTTCAAAAACAATAATTAAGACTGACGTGGCATAGATGGGAATGGGCTCCAAAACCCAGCATAATGCCGCCATCACAAAGATGGCTATAACGCGTTGTTCAACCTGAGTTAACCCCTCAATAGCAAAACTGGTTGCAGGTAAAAAAAGAATGATGATAGGCAGGACAATAGGCAGAATATACTTTAAATAGGGTTTTATCATGGCAAACTCCTTTCGCAGCAGAAATACTATTGTGCAATATCAATAATTAAAGAAAGTGTTGGCGATCATAAAAGCAAAAATTAACCCCATTGAAGATTTAAAAAAGCCAATTAGATCACCCTTATAGGGATTAGTTTGCAGAGGATGCGACAGTTTTTTATCAGGATTTAATTAGCTCTGACGGCATCGTTTTAAAAAAATAAGCATTCAAAATTCGTTTTTTTGTAATGTTCTCGCCGAACATTGACACTGAAATTTAGCCCGGCAGGCGCATTTTGACTCCTTATCAACTAAGGCTCCCTGGCGTAAATGCAAGCATTTAACACCGTTAATGGTCATTCCCTTTTCAAGTGGTTTGGGTATAGTGTTTGTTTTAGGTGCAAAATTTGATGGGCGTCTTTCTTGTGGGAAGATAGATTTTTTGGTTTGATAATATCTTACGGGTAGTCAATTATGAAGCTGGTTTATAGCAATGAAAGTCACTTTCTTGTGAGTAATATACAAAACCTCATTGAGGCACAAGGGATAAATACATTTCTTAAAAATGAATTCGCACAGGGTGCTGTAGGAGAGATATCTGTATTTGATTCCTGGCCTGAGGTTTGGGTTATTGACGACGCCGATTTTGATCGTGCAGTAGAGATCGTGAAAGCATCGCAGAGCAGTAGTCTTGGTGCTGATTGGATATGTCAAAACTGTTCCGAGATAAATGATGCTAGTTTTGAAATATGCTGGAATTGCCAGCGTGAAAAAGCATAAATGCATACCCAGACGTAATCCTGTAGATATGTTATTCGTGCCCGAGTACAACGATCGGCGCGCGGGCTGCATTGAGTGCGGCCAAGGCGGCAATACCAGCAGCAACATAAAAGCTGGTTTGAAAAGCGGCAATGACAGGTTCCTGCGGACCGCTGCGAAGTACTTCGATGCTGGTGTTGTGGTCGAATCCAGGTAACAGAGTATAGATCAACGCGCCAAATAAAGCGGTGCCTATCGCTGCACCTAAGTTACGGCATAATGATGCCAATGCAGTCACTGATCCTAAGTTAGCCTTTCCGCCTACGGTCTGAATAACGAGCTGTGTTGTGGGCATGACGGTGCCAAATCCAATGCCGCAAAGCATACCGAATAGTCCGATCATTTTGGGCTCTGGAGTAATGGTTCCCAGGGCGATAAAACCACAGGCAGAGAGAGACATACCGACAACAGGTATCCATTTAGGGATGCCGGTTTTGGCCATTATTCGACCACTGCATAATGCCCCGAAAATCTGACCGGCAGTGAGTGGTAGTAGTAACAAACCTGAGGTTGCGGCATTGGTCTTTAACCCTAATTGCAGATAGATGGGGAGGAAAAAAATCAAAGCAAACATGCAGGCTGCAAATAACATCGATGTCACTAGTGGAATGTAGATGGCTCTATTTTTGAGTAGTTCATTGGGTAGGAAAGGCGTCGGGTGGCGGCGTTGATTGCGATAAAATACAACGGATAATATCAGAATCGCGATGACGAAATAGCCACTGGATAAAGATAACCAGTCAAAATTTTGTCCCCCCACAGAGGCCCAATAGAGAAATAGGGTGCACAGTATTGGAAACATCAGTAATCCAGTCCAATCGATAGGTTTATTCCGGTGTTCCAGAGTTGGCTTTGGCGTTAAACTGAGCAGTCGCCAGGCGGCCACTAAAGCCAATGGAATATTCGCCCAGAATAGCCAGTGCCATGAATAATGGGTAACGACCAAGCCACCGATCACCGGTCCGCCAATGCTCGCGCAGGCAAACATTGAAGCAAAGTAGCCCTGATATTTGGCGCGTTCTCTTGGTGGGATAAGCTCAGCAATTAGTGCCTGTGATAGGCTCATCAGGCCACCACCGCCAAGCCCCTGGATCACCCGTCCAATGATCATCTGTGACATGGTTTGAGCCATTGCGCCAACAATTGATCCCAGGCAGAAGATGGCGAGTGCCCAAATTAAAATATTACGACGACCATAGCGATCGCCAAGCCAGCCATAGACAGGCACTGAAGCTGCGGTCGCGAGCAGGTAGCCAATGGCTATCCAGGATGACAGGTGAAGTTGGCCAAGATCGCCGACAATACTCGGTGTTGCTGTCGCTAAAATAGTTTGATCGACGGCGGCTAAAAACATGGGTAAAAACACAGCAGAAAAGAACACCA
>JBATHQ010000472.1:0-3112 GCA_049667005.1 Psychromonas sp. | reverse complement strand
ATCTTGCACTGCCCAACCACTTTTTATAGCACCAGCTTGAAATGCACATCCCTGTGCATGCCAAACTTAGTGGAAACGTCGTGTTTCCACTTGCTAAAGTGTTTGTTCACTGCAAGAAAAATGGAAGGGGAATATCGTAGCCGCCTTGTTTTGGAAAACAATGCGCCTAGGAAAACTTCCGTTTGCGTTTTTCTTATTCGATCGGCAACTTTAACAAAAGAAAAAAGAACAAGATGCAGCCTAACTAACTGACTCTTATGCATAATTATGAGTAACCAATAACCAGACAATTATTAGTCTGCATATTTCAAAAGGCAGATGCGGCAGGGAGGTCCCATCCATTTTTCTTGTCGTGAATAACTGCTTTAGCAATGAAAATCATGGATGATTTTTCTAATCTCAGCCAGTACAGGGACGTAATGTCTGAGATGGTGCGTAAAAAGTAGTTGTTCTCGACAAGATTAAAAAATGGCTGGGCAGCCTTTCTTTTGATTACTTTTCTTTGGCTGCGCAAAGAAAAGTAATACGCCGTCAAAGGCGGAATACACCCGGTGAGTAAAAATGACTCTCGTATTTCTTTTATACATCAAAGGTTGACTTGTGTATAAAAGTCAGCGCTCGGGCCTGTTTATCTTTAGCACAACAACTGATAGCCATATCTAGCAAATTGCAAATTCTGCTAATTAGTTTATGATGCGCCACCCAAAATATTTCACCTTAAACGACTAGGCTAATATGTCCGCCAACGCCCTATACACCGACCTTTCCGGCTACTACGATTTGATGTGTGTCGATATCGACTATCAAGCTCAAAGCCATTGTATCCGCAGACTGCATCAGCTTTTCGGTAATAATGGCAATACACATCTTGATTTAGCCTGCGGGACGGGCCCACATGTTCGTCATTTCATTGATTTTGGCTATCAAAGTAGCGGACTCGATCTTAATCAGCCGATGCTCGACATTGCAACTGCCCGTTGTCCGGAGGCACAATTTTCGTTGCAAAATATGAGTAATTTCAGTGTCGATGAGCCATTAGATCTGATCACTTGCTTCTTGTACTCGATCCATTACAACGATGGAATTGAAAAATTGAAAGAGTGCATTTTAAGTGTGTACAACGCATTAAAGATGGATGGCGTATTTTGTCTTAACGTGGTCGACAAGAGCAAAATCAATAACGATTTATTTGTAAAACACACGGCAAAACAAGAGAATGACCTGTTTACCTTTCACTCGGGATGGCATTATTGTGGCGATGGTGAGAAGCAGTCTCTCAAACTCAGTATTGAAAAAAACAGCGAACATGAAAGCCAAATTTGGCAAGACGAACACCCGATGGTTGCTTTCAGTTTCAATGAATTGCAAGAGTTCCTGTCACCTTATTTTGAAGTCCATATCTTTGAGCATGACTACGAAAAAATCGTCTCCTGGGATAAACACTCTGGAAACGCTATTTTTGCCTGCATAAAGATCTAGGGTCTGTATTGTTCGTTCAGTACGGTATAAATGATATACCTATCGTTATTTATAAAATGGAACCTCCTGTAAAGAGATTCCATTCTTTGCACCTTAAAGGATAATGTAAGGTGTTATTTTTTTCAGTGTACTTTCACCAATTCCTTTTACTTTAACTAAGTCGCCCAGAGCAGCAAAATCACCGTGTGTTTTTCTATAGTCAATAATCGCCTGCGCTTTTTTCTCGCCGATGCCATTGATAACAGCAAGTTGTTGCACTGTTGCTTTATTGATGTTTATTTTTTCCGCGACCTGCATGCTCTGCTGCATCACCGGCTCGGTTTCACCGGCAGCCAGTACCGAATTGTTAACACCCAGCAAAAAAAGTGAAAAAATAAATAGTAAACGGTAGCTCAATTGATTTTTCATAAAAACACCCTTTGTATCGTTGAAGGAATCATAATACTAGATTGTTTTTTTGACTTGAGATCTACCGCCATTACTTTTTATTCTGACTTTTCAACTTGTCCTTGAACAAAAAAACACAATTAATAACAGCTATATATGCTCAAAAAACATACAAAAATAAAACCGAAATTAACTTTTAAAAATAGAAAGTTTTAGTCGAAAATGTGATGCAAGTCTCAATAAATTAACAACCAGGACCACATTCCATGCATTCGTTAAGCAGTTCAGAACCAAGTCGTAATTTGGCATTCAGATCACGCAATGCCGTGCGCAGCCCCTCTTCAATAACAGGATGATAAAAGGGCATATCCAGCATCTGGGAAACGGTCATTCTATTTTGGTGTGCCCATGCGAGCAGATGGGCTAAATGCTCAGCTTGCGGGCCAATCATCTCCGCACCTAAAAAGCGTCCCGTACCATGCTCACCATAAATATTTAATAACCCTTTGTTTTTCAACATGACCCGGCTACGCCCCTGATTTTCAAAAGAGACACTGCCTGTTTCAAAACAGTTGCAACCGGTATATTTTTCACTCGCCTGTTTATAAGTTAATCCGACCATCGCCAGCTGCGGATCGGTAAACACTGCGGCAATTGGCGAGCGGCGTAATCCGGCGCGAATATTCGGATAAAGCGCGGCGTTACTGCCCGCTATTTTCCCCTGATCTGCGGCTTCATGGAGCAGTGGAATCTGGTTACTGGCATCACCCGCAATAAATATCGAAGGCTGCGATGTCTGCATGGTGAATGGATCCGCGATCGGTACACCACGCACTCCTTTGTTAATATCGATATTGTCTAAACCTAGCTTATCAGTATTCGGAGCACGCCCTGTTGCGGCAAGCAGATAATCGACTTCAGCAACCTGCTGCACACCTTGTTTATCGCGATATGTAATTTCAACCAGATCACCTTTACGCACGATATTTTCCACCTTGGCATCGGCATCTAAATAAAACTCTTCGGCAAAGGTTTTTTGTGCATAGTCCATAATGGCGGGGTCAGTGAAAGGACCAACCTGCCCGCCCATGCCGAACATTAACACTTTTACGCCTAAACGATGCAGTGACTGGCCAAGCTCCAGGCCAATAACACCCGGTCCGAAAACGGCAATGGATTTAGGCAGATCCGTCCAGTTAAACAGATCATCATTGACGATCAGTCTGTCACCTAGTTCATTCCAGGC
>JBATHQ010000471.1:0-5765 GCA_049667005.1 Psychromonas sp. | reverse complement strand
ATTTCAATTAAAAGATATCAGTGATGAGTGAACAGCAATGGATGAGCAGAAAAATATAAATTCGCTAGCGGATGCGGAACCGGCCGTTCAACTGGCCGTTGATTTAATCCAACTGCTGGAAGAAAATCAAATCGATCATCAACTTGCTGTCAAAGCTCTGGAAATTGTCTTGCAGGATTATAAAAACAAACAAAAAACAGCAAAATAAAAACTCAGGATCTGTTGACCTTACGAATTTTTTTGCAGCAGTTTGTTGGTTCTTTATGCAAGGCAGAGCCTCTTAGTGAGGAACAAAATCCCGCTTTTCTTGATAAGGGACTTCAGTCACTGTAATGCCAGTTACCCGGGATGTTTTAGGGCCTTTTTCAAGCCATTTTACCATTTTAGCGACTTTTTCCCGTTCGCCATACATAACCACTTCAACATCACCGCAGGCTAAGTTTTTCGCATGCCCGGTAATATAATACAAACGCGCTTGCTGAGCGGTAAAATAACGAAAACCAACGCCCTGCACGATGCCCGAAACAATCACCTTACAACCGATATTATCCATCACTTACCTCTCAATAAGCTTAAGTCAAAACTAACCAAATACCTACGCACATCATTAGACTGCCCGCAATCCTGTTCATCAGAATAACATTACCGCGTTGCTGTAACAGATGGCGCAAAGTACGACCACCCGTTGCATATAACAATAGACAAACAAATTCAAAGAACAAAATAATCGCAACCAATATAGTTGCCTGAGGATGTAGTGGTAGTTCGGAATTGATAAAAGGCGGTAGCAATGAAATCATAAACGCCCACCCTTTCGGATTAGCAATAGCGGTTACAAATCCCTGACTAATAAGCGCTTTACGCGTTACATTATTTTGTAACGCAAAATTTTCCGGAATCGCCATTTTACCGCGGGAGCGCCACATCTGTATGCCGAGATAAAACAGGTAAGCCCCTCCGAGGTATTTCAGCACCAGGAACATATCCGGATGTGCTAATAAAATAGTTGCCACACCAATCAGCGAGGAGACCGTGACCAGCGCCACACCTACCAACTCTCCGCACATCATCCATAAGCTTCTGCGCACGCCTATTGTCATACCCAGGGTCATTGCCAGCGTCATGCACAAGCCGGGCGTGGCAGACACCGCAAAAAAAGTCGGGATAAATAATATTAAAACAGAATACTCCATCGCAACTCCATTATATTGATCAATACCATACAAATCGCCAGCAACAAATCGTCGAATAAGTTGCTGTCATTTTTTATGCAAGTGCTTTTATAGTTTTCGCCAGCTTGTACCGCCAGCCCCGTCTTCCAAAACAATATTTAATGCGGCTAGTTTATCACGAGCCTGATCAGCTGCCGCCCAATCTTTATTTGCCCGGGCATCATTACGCTGTTTGATCAGCGCTTCAATCATGGCAACCTCATCTTGGCTTTCATCACCTTGTAAAAACTGCTCTGGGGATTGGCTCAATAAACCAAGCACATTAGCAAGTTTCACCAATAAAGAAGCCGATAAAGCCGCCTGCTCCAGATCCGTCTGTTTAAGACGGTTGACCTCTTTAGCAAGGTCAAATAACACCGCTAATGCTTCCGGTGTATTAAAATCATCATCCATTGCTTTAACAAATCGCTGATAGTGCTCTTCACTCTTATCTAAGGCAACCTCTTGAGAAATAGTTAAATCACGGATTGCAGTATACAAACGTTCCAGGCTGGCACGCGCCTGCTTTAAATTGTCTTCAGAATAGTTAAGCTGACTGCGATAGTGACCTGAGATTAAAAAGTAGCGCACGGATTCACTATCATAAACATTTAGCACATCTTTAATGGTGAAGAAATTATTCAATGATTTAGACATTTTGACTTTGTCTACCTGCACCATGCCCGAGTGCATCCAGGTATTTACATATTGCCCATGATGCGCGCAACACGATTGAGCAATCTCATTTTCATGATGCGGGAAAGTAAGATCTGAGCCACCGCCATGAATATCAAACACTTCACCAAGATGTTTATGGTTCATTGCTGAACATTCAATATGCCAACCGGGACGACCGTTGCCCCAGGGAGATTCCCAAAAAGGTTCACCGGGTTTGGCCATTTTCCAGAGCACAAAATCCAACGGATTACGTTTACTCTCTTCAACATCAACACGGGCACCAACCTGCAACATCTCCAAATTTTGTCCGCTAAGTTGTCCATATTCATCAAAACTATCCACCGCAAATAAAACGTCACCACTTTCGGCGATATAAGCGTGACCCTTCTCAATCAGCGTTTTAACCATGCTGATCACTTCAGGCATATGATCTGTCACTCGAGGCTCAATATCCGGACGCAGCAAAAACAACGCATCAAAATCTTCATGCATCGCTTTGGTATAGCGTGCCGTTAATACTTCATAGCTTTCATTGTTCTGCGCCGCACGATTAATGATTTTGTCATCAATGTCGGTAATATTACGAACAAAATTAAGTTCGTAACCACTAAAGCGTAAATAACGCGCCACCGTATCAAAAGCAACAAATGTTCGACCATGGCCGATATGACAATAATCGTAAATAGTAATACCACACACATACATACCAACTTTGCCTGGTATAAGGGGTTTAAATTCTTCTTTTTTTCGTGTCAGGGTGTTGTATATTTTTAACATAAATCTTCCAATCAATAACGGTAATAGGGCATTCTAACCCGCAATTAATAGAAATTCATCCTTTGTATTTAATGAATTAGACTGTTTAGGGTATGATACTGCCAATCCCTACGGGTATTGACCACTTTTCAAATTACAGGATTTAACAATGATTACTTTACATACAAATTTTGGCGATATTAAACTTGAATTAAACGCTGAAAAAGCCCCTAAAACCGTTGCTAATTTCATTAAATATGCTGAATCAGGCCACTATGACAATACTATCTTTCACCGTGTTATTGATGGTTTTATGATTCAAGGCGGTGGTTTTGCATCTGGAATGGAAGAGAAAGAAACCAGCAAACCGATAAAAAATGAAGCCAATAACGGCCTGTCAAATGTAAAATATTCAGTGGCAATGGCACGTACTTCTGAGCCGCATTCCGCATCAGCACAATTTTTTATCAACATTAATAATAATAAGTTTCTTGATTTTAAATCAGAAACTGAAGCGGGTTGGGGATACTGCGTATTTGCTCAAGTCGTTGAAGGCACCGATGTGGTTGATAAAATCAAAGGCGTTAGCACGGGTAACTACGGTTATGTGCATCAGGATGTACCGCTTGAAGAAGTGATCATCAAAAGTGTTACTGTTGCTTAAGGTTTAACTGGTACTTACTATGCGCACCCTCTTCATTGCCGATCTACACCTAAGTGAAAACCATCCGCAGGTCAGCACTGCTTTTTTCAATTTTCTGCAATATGAAACAGAAAACGTGCAGGCTTTATATATTTTAGGTGACCTGTTTGAGGTATGGATCGGTGATGATGAGCATACGCAATTAATGGATGACGTGGCGCTTAAGCTTTCTACCTATGCGTCAGAAAATAATATTCGACTGTATTACATACACGGTAATCGGGATTTTATGCTTGGCAAAAAATATGCTCAGCAAGCATCAATGCAGCTATTACCGGAACACTGTGAAATAGATCTGTATGGTAAAAACACCCTGATTTTACACGGTGATACGCTTTGCCTGGCAGATGAAAATTATCAAAAAATGCGTAAAGTTATTCACAATCCGATCTTACAATTTATTTTCAACCTATTACCCTTATCCCTGCGAAAAAAAATAGGCTGGAAAATTCGTACTGCCAGTCAATCAAAAAAAGTCTACAAAAAAAGCGCAATAATGGGCGTAACAGAAGAGGAAGTACGGCGTTTGATGGAAAAACATAACACACAAACGTTAATTCACGGACATACCCATCAAGTCGCCCGCCATGATATGTTGATTAAAGGCCAACCGGCACAGCGCTACGATGTGGGTGACTGGTACACGCATTTAAGTTTTGTACAAGCACAACCGGATAAAATTGAATTGCTTATCCGCCCTATTGACTACTACAACAACTAACCCCCTTCGCTTTATCAGATGGACTAGTTTGTAGGGTACATTCCCTACACCGTAAGCAAATACCACAGCAAGAAGTGTACGAGTAGCGAGTAGCGAACGGCGTACTTCGTAACTCTCGACTCGTAACTCTCGACTCGAAGCTCGTTTCCCGTAGCTCATTATTCGCCTAATGATAAAAATCAAATTTTAAACACAAAAAAGCCGACTAATTAGCCGGCTTAATAACAAACATTAACCCTTATTAAGAACGGGCATAATCAAGCGTGATTGCAGCAGCTTCAAGCAAAAAAGCATCAATTGGTTCAAAATCTTCGGGAATCTCATCAACTGATTTAACGGTTGCCAAACCCGCACGTTTTAAACGTTCGTTAGCACGCAATAAATCATTAGCTTCCTGCTCTTTACTCTCTTTAATCCGATCGCTTTCTTTGAGTGAAATGGTCTTGACATCTTTTTCTTTCAAATAATCAGCAATATCATTTTGCAAATAAGTAAACTCAATCTCATTTTTAATACGTGTATTGTGTTTTTCAGTCAATGAACTGATAACTGACTGTAACCGGTTTACCGGTGAATAATCAGCCGATTTGATATTATCCCAAGGTAATGCATTATCTTCTAAACTCTCACCTGTATCTTTTGGATCGATGCCGGTAGGGAATGCGATATCAGGAATAACACCTCTGTTTTGCGTACTTCCGCCGTCAATACGATAGAATTTTGCAATGGTATATTGAACCGAACCGACCAGATCAGCATCTTTATCATAAAAACGAGATATACGGCGATGTTGCTGCACAGTACCTTTACCAAAGCTCTGTTCGCCGATAATAATTGCCCGTCCATAATCTTGCAAAGCAGCAGCAAAAATTTCCGATGCAGATGCACTGTTACGATTGATCAGCACAGTCAGCGGGCCCTCATAACTTACCGCCTTATTATCATCCTCGTGAACCAAAATTTGATTGCGGCTATCACGTACCTGCACAACCGGGCCGGACGGAATAAATAATCCGGTTAATAACGTCGCTTCACTTAATGCGCCACCACCATTATTACGTAAATCGATAATAACGCCTTCGACATTTTGCTCTTTAAGAACACTTAACTCATTATCCACATCAACGCTTAATTGCATATAAAAACTCGGAATGGTTATCACCCCAATTTTTTTACCGCCAATCACTTCAACAGATGATTTTGCTTCTCTATCTTCGAGATGAATCTGTTCACGCGTGATCACCACAATGTGATTTTTAACATCCGCTTTACCTGACAAAATCTGTAATTGAACCTTGGTCCCTTTAGGCCCTTTGATCAGATCAACAATATCATCCAGACGCCATCCAATCACATCAACGATTTTTCCATTTTCCTGTCCGACGCCGATTATTTTGTCGTCTTTAAGAATCTGTTTGGAACGTTCAGCGGGTCCGCCAGGAACAAGACTTTTTACAATAGTATAATCATCTTCGAGTTGCAGAACTGCGCCAATACCTTCCAGAGACAAGTTCATTTCCATATTGAAACGCTCAGCATTTCGTGGTGATAAATAGCTTGTATGGGGTTCAATGGCGCGCGCATAGGCATTCATAAAACTTTGGAAGACATCTTCGCTTTCAGTCTGGGTTAAGTATTTAAGTGCGTAACCATAACGTTTGCTTAATAACTCTTTGATCTCTTTCCAATCTTTACC
>JBATHQ010000470.1:0-5305 GCA_049667005.1 Psychromonas sp. | reverse complement strand
CGTGTTCACGAAACCCCGAGCGAAGAGAAGTTAGTAAACTTCCGATCTTTCCTGGCAGAACTGGGTTTAAGCTTGGGCGGCGGTGATAAACCGGCACCATACGATTATGCGACCCTGGCCGAAACTTTTGCGGGCAGAGAGGACAGCGAGCTGTTACAGACGATGTTATTACGCTCCATGAAACAAGCCGTTTATCAGGATGAAAATCTGGGTCACTTCGGTTTAGCCTTGGAAGAGTATGCGCATTTCACCTCACCTATTCGTCGTTATCCGGATCTGATTTTGCATCGAGCGATAAAGTATGTCATTGCCCAGCAGGAAAAAGGTCAGATGAAATCGAAATGGACCAGTACCGGCGGCTACCATTATCAACACGATGAAATGGGCTTTTTAGGCGAACATTGCTCAATGACCGAACGTCGCGCTGATGATGCAACCCGTGATGTGGCCGATGCACTTAAGTGTGAATATATGCAGGATCATATTGGTGATGTGATGACGGGAACAATCGCCGCGGTCACGAACTTTGGTTTCTTTGTACGCCTAAATGATCTTCATATTGATGGTTTAGTGCATGTCACCAGTTTACTGTCTGATTATTATATCTTTGATGCGGGTAAACAGACCCTTAAAGGTGAGCGCACCGGACGCACCTTCCGGATCGGTGACACCCTGGAAGTGAAAGTATTATCGGTTAATTTAGATGATAAAAAAATTGATTTTGAATTAGCCGATCAGGAAGCGGCAGGACAGCGTAAACGTGCCCGACGCACCGAATCCAGTGAAAGTGATCGCCCGATGGATCGCCGTGCCAGTGCAAAAACGCAGGGTAAAAAAACCGTTAAACAAAGCGACCAGCCGCTAATCCGCGAAATAGACAAAGCAACCGCTGAACAGCAGAAAAAAAACAATCCACCGAAAAAGAAAAAAAAGATTAAACAGGGCGAAAAAAACACCTTAAGTTCCAAAAAGAAAAAAACAACCAGTAACAAGAAACGTCCGGGTCGCGCCGAACGTGCCAGAACAAAAGCGAAGGATTAAGAAAAAGCTAGAGAGCTACGAGTCACGAGTCACGAGTCACGAGCTCGAAGCTCGAAGCTCGAAGCTCGAAGCTCGTAGCCCGTAGCCCGTAGCCCGTAGCCCAAAACTATCATTAACAAATTGAATTAGAGAAACAGATGAGTAAGAGTGAATTTATTTACGGTATGCATGCCGTTGATGCCCTACTTGAAAGACAACCAGAGCGGGTTATTGAAATCTACGCCTTAAAAGGCCGTGATGATGAGCGACTAAATGATGTGCTGAACAAAGCCCTCGAATGGGGTATATCAGTGCAATTTATGATGCGTAAAGCACTGGATGAAAAATCAGAAGGTGAACAACATCAGGGGATTATTGCCCGCGTGAAAACAGCAAAAATGCTCACCGATAACGATTTGGAGCCGATTTTAAACGAATTGGACGTTCCACCATTTTTATTGATTTTAGATGGCGTTACCGATCCGCATAATTTAGGTGCCTGCCTACGCAGTGCAGAAGCCGCAGGTGTACATGCCGTCATTATCCCGAAAGATAACTCTGCAACTTTAACCCCGGTGGTCCGCAAAGTAGCCTGCGGTGCAGCCGAATCTATTCCGCTGATCCATGTTACTAACCTGGCACGTGCTATGCGTGACTTACAGGAGAAAGGTATCTGGATTTACGGTACCGCCGGTGAAGCAGATCAGAGTATCTATGACTGTAAATTAGAGGGCGGTATCGCATTAGCAATGGGTGCAGAAGGGAAAGGATTACGCCGTTTAACGCGCGAACATTGTGATCAGTTGATTAAACTGCCGATGGCAGGTGCCGTTTCCAGTTTAAACGTCTCGGTAGCAACCGGGATCTGTTTATTTGAAGTGGTTCGTCAACGCCGTTAATTAAGTAGTCAGTAGTTAGTAGTTAGTTGTCAGTAGTTAGTTGTCAGCTGTCAGTTGAAAGCAAAAAGCTACGAGCCTGAATCTTATACATAAGTATTAACGCATTGTAATCTGCGAGATAAAGGATGGTGCGCGAAGCACACCCTACATATTACTTATTGGTCTCAATAAGGACGTGATCGGGTGTGCTATGCGCAACGAAAACCAAATATTCCTACTCAATAAAGTATCAATACTTATGAAATCAGCATGCACACAGACTTATGTATATAGAGATAGGGAGAGGGAGAGGGCTAATAACTGATAACTAATAACTAACGACTCGCAACTGAGATCTGCATTTAAAATGCATACATTAACGTCATTCCTGACGTAACCTCTTTATTTGACGATCCGTCAGGCACAACTTCTGTGTATTCATAGTCAGTATTGAAGATTAAATAGAGCTCCCGATAAATTTTGTTTTGCGCAGTAAACTCCAATGCGTAGGTGCTATTATCCCGCCCTACTTGCATCACTGCGCTGGTTTTTATTTGTAGCGACTCGGAAACAATACGTTCGTAATTCACCAAGCCGCGCACGATATATTCATTCGCAGAGATGGCACTTTTACCTACGTTAGGGACTGCCATACGGTAACCGGGACCGACTTCGATATTAAATTTATGCTTCGGTAGGGCAAATACAATGCGCCCATAACCCAGAGTATAAACATCCTCTTTATCATAGCTGGCAAATTGACTGCGCTGCATATCGCTACGGGCAAAAACGAAGTTGCGCGGATCTAGATAGTAATCCGTCTGCAATTGCCAACGATATTTTTCGGTGGCCATTTCATTATCTTCCTCTTTCAGCTCAACCTTTAAATTACTGTCCAGTGTGTATGTATCAGGGACGGCATAATTAAGAATAAGGCGGCTGTTCAGCGAACGGGTGACCTGATTATCTTGCGCATATGAAAAGCCAAATTCGACAGTCCCGGTTAAATCCCCTTCGCGTTTATTATCCGCAACAACTTCTTCCTCCACCCCGGTTGGTTGGGCAGCTTCTTCAAGTGGTGTTGTTTTGATCAGATCCGGCTGACGTTGGATATTGGTTTTCATCAAATCGGCCTCTGAAGCCAATTGCGAAGGCAGATCGGCCAGGGTTTGTTCAAGCTCCCGGTTGTTTTTTTGCAGAGCAGAGATATGATCCTCTTTATCAACCAACTCAATATCGAGATCACTGAGTTGCTCCGCTAATATTATATTTTCTTCTTCTAAGGTTATATTTTGTTCTTCTAATGTTAAATTTTGTTGTTGAAGCTCTGCCAGTTGCTCCGTTAACAATGCCAATGCTTCTGCATTGCGCAGTTTCTCCAGCGCCAGTTGTTCTGCCGCTTCTGAGTTTTCTTTTTTCAGCGCAGTCAAAACTGGCGGTTCGACCTCAGGTAACGGCTTGGCAACCACAACAGGAACTGCAACCGGAGTGCTGTTAACCGATGCAATATCTACTCGCAGCGCTTCTTTACTCTTCACAGACAGTGAAAAAATAAACACCACAAGTGCGATGATATTAATCAGCACAATAATAAAGAATTTCGAATTCAGCAAAACATACTCATACAATGTAAAGATACCCAAGCTACCTTAAGATGCCAACATCAGCAAGATGATAAATGATAATATATTGGTTAAATCAAATTTTTATAACAACCAAAATCATCGTTTATTGCCTTGCCCTTCGAGCGCTTCGCCCGAATGTTCTGAAATTGCATCTTCACGTAGTTTGGCGATAAGATCGGCAATATAAGCGGCAGATCGATCAAAAAACAAACAACAAAATGAAGGCTATTGTAAATCTTAACCCGGCAGATGCAATGCCTAACAAATATCTTTATTATTTGCAAATCACCTCTTGCGTCGGCTTCCACTAAACTGTACACTTTCTCGCCTTAAATCAACCACCCTTTTTGTTCCTTGCTTCTATTGGTACGGTTGAGCCAAATCAAGAAGCTACTAACCCGTAAGGAGCGATTTTTATATGCGTCATTATGAAATCGTATTTATGGTTCACCCTGATCAGAGTGAACAAGTTAATGGTATGATTGAACGTTACACAACTTCTATTACAGAAGCTGGCGGTACAGTTCATCGTTTAGAAGACTGGGGCCGCCGTCAACTGGCTTATCCAATCAACAAACTACACAAAGCACACTATGTTCTTATGAATATTGAAGCTGAACAGAACGTAATCGATGATTTGGAAACTGCTTTCCGTTTCAACGATGCAGTGATCCGTAACATGATCATGCGTACTAAAGCAGCTGTGACTGAAGCATCTGTAGTGGCAAAAGCAAAAGAAGAACGTGTTGAACGTGCTCCTCGTGCTCCACGTCCAGACTTCCAAGCAGAAGCGACAACTGAAGCTGAAGCTGAAGCATAAGTTACTTAGTGACTGATAACTTTTTGCGACTTGCAGGTGTAGTAACAGAAAAACCTACATTTAAAACAAGTCCTGCAGGTGTTGAACACTGCAATTTCCAGATTGAACACCGTTCAATGCAAAAAGAGGCTGAATTACCACGCAACGTTTTTTGCTATATGCCCGTTGCCGCAAGTGGGACACTCGCCAGTCAGTTGAAACATAAATTATTGAAAGGTATGCAAATTAGAGTGAGTGGTTTTATCACTTATCACCAAAGCCAAAATAAGCTTGGTAAACTTGTGTTGCATGCTCAGTACATAGAACAAATTTGAGGAAATACCATGGCTCGTTACTTCCGCCGTCGTAAGTTCTGTCGTTTCACCGCTGAAGGTGTTAGCGAAATTGATTACAAAGACGTTGTTACGTTAAAAAATTACATCACTGAAAGTGGTAAAATTGTACCTAGCCGTATTACTGGCACAAGTGCTAAATACCAACGTCAACTAGCGCGCGCTATCAAACGTGCACGTTACTTGTCACTTTTACCATACACAGATTTACACAAGTAAATAGGAGCTATAGATTATGGAAGTTATTCTACAAGATACAGTTGCTAACCTTGGTAAACTTGGCGATAAAGTAAATGTTAAAGCAGGTTACGCACGTAACTTTCTTTTCCCACAGCAAAAAGCTGTTCCAGCAAACAAAGCAAACTTAGAAGCTTTTGAAGCACGTCGTGCTGATTTAGAAGCTAAACAAGCTGCTAACCTTGCTGCTGCACAAGCTCGTGGTGAAGCTTTAGCTGCATTAGAAGTGGTAACTATCGCTTCTAAAGCTGGTGATGCAGGTAAACTATTCGGTTCAATCGGTACGCGTGATATTGCTGATGCAATCACTGCTGCTGGTGTACCTGTAGTTAAAAGTGAAGTTCGTCTTCCTGAAGGCGCTTTACGTAACACTGGTTCATACGAAATTGCTGT
>JBATHQ010000469.1:0-5422 GCA_049667005.1 Psychromonas sp. | reverse complement strand
TGGTGATTTGAAAACTGGTTGGTGGAAAAAATTCATTGCCATTATCCCATTGCATCTGCGATAACTCGGTGAGCGCGCCAACACAGTCGTGTATCGGGTTTTCTACCAGGTGCGGGTAGGCAACGTGACCTTGAATACCGTGAATGGTTAAATCAGCAGTTAACGAGCCTCTGCGGCCATTTTTAATGGTATCTCCAACATGCTCGCTACTGGAAGGCTCTCCGACAATACAATAATCTATTTTTTCATTTCTCGCTTCCAGTGTATCAATAACACGCGTTGTACCATTGATAAAAGGGCCTTCTTCATCACTGGTGATCAATAACGCAATGGAACCATTATGATCTTGGTGTTCCTCGATAAACTGCTCTAACGCAATCATAAAGGCGGCGATACCGCTTTTCATATCTGCCGTGCCACGACCAAATAACAGACCATCTTTTTCGGTTGGCTCAAAAGGAGGAAATGTCCAGTTTTTTTCAGGACCTGTTGGCACAACATCGGTGTGCCCTGCGAAACAAAAAAGGGGTTTTTCCGTTCCACGTCGCGCCCATAAATTGGTGGTATCATCAAATACCATTACTTCACATTCAAATCCTAATTTTTCAAGTCTAGAGATCAATAGTTGCTGACAACCGGCGTCTTCCGGGGTAATCGAACGTCGGCTTATTAAATCCTTTAAAAGAGCCAAAACTGGGCTATCTGACATGGTGTTTCCTTTATAATGAGAAGATGTTTTTGTAGGTATCGATTTTAAAACCAAGCTGGTATTGATTGTTATGGATAAGAAGCGGGCGTTTGATTAACGTTGGGCATTCGATAAAAAGGTTAATGACCGTTTCTGCGCATAAATTTTCTTTCTGCTCGCTGTTGAGCTGCCTGAAACTGGTGCTGCGTTTGTTGAGAAGATCTGTCCAATCGAGGTGTTCTAAAAAAGATTCAACCAGTTTTTTATCTAACCCATCTTTACGGTAATCATGGAAAGTATAAGGCAGATTATTTTGTTGCAGCCAGCTCTGCGCTTTTTTAACGGTATCACAGTTTGCAATACCATACAGTGTTGTTGTCATTTTTCACTCGTTAGCAATAAAAGTTAAAATATTGTAACAAGGAATAGTGGTAAGATCAGCATAGAAACAAAAAAAGTCGCCTAAGCGACTCTTTTAAAAAGTTAATATAATATGTTACTTATTTAACGATTTTGATAACAGGATCTTTGCCAACGACAACAGTACCAGACATTTTCTGAAGTTCTTTAATCTCATCCATGTTTGATATAACAACAGGCGTTAAGATAGATTTTGCTTTTTCAGTCAGAAATGCCAAATCAAACTCGATGATAGTATCACCCATTTTAACTTTCTGGCCTTCCTGTGCAACACGTGTAAACCCTTCACCTTTTAGTTCAACGGTATCAATACCGAAATGTACAAAAAGTTCAATGCCTGAGTCAGACTCTAGAGAGAAGGCATGGTTTGTTTCAAAAATTTTACCAATTTCACCGTCACAAGGTGCAACCATTTTATTGCCAGTAGGGCGAATAGCAATACCGTCACCAACTATCTTTTCAGCAAAAACGACATCAGGCACATCTTCAATTGCCACGATTTCGCCTGATAAAGGCGCCATAATCTCGATTGCAGCTTCTACTTTAGTGTTGCCTGAAACTGCTTTTTTTAATGAATCGAAAAAACCCATGCTTTAACTCCAACTTGTTGTTAAAAATTCTATTTAATGAGCTATCGTTGCATCTGTTTGCAGGATAGCTCATTTGATTTTTTAGTTAATACCTTTAGTTTTATTGAACTCATTAACTAAGGCTTCAATTTCAGCTGCTGTTGCTACCGATAATGCTTTATCTGCTAGCGCTTTTACATCTGAAAAATTGGTATTACGGATAATTTTCTTAACCGTTGGTATTGAAATAGCACTCATCGAGAACTCATCAAGACCCATACCAACTAACAATAGGGTAGCTTTTTCATCACCCGCTAATTCACCACACATACCGGTCCATTTGCCTGCTGCATGAGAAGCATCAATTACTGTTTTGATGATGCTTAATACAGAAGGAGTCATTGGATTGTATAGAGAAGAGATAAGTTCATTACCTCGGTCTACAGCAAGGGTATACTGTGTTAAATCATTTGTACCGATACTGAAGAACTCAACTTCTTTAATAAGATGATGAGCAATAGCAGCAGCTGCCGGTGTTTCGATCATGACGCCGATTTCGATATCTTTATCATAAGCAACACCTTCAGCAGTCAGTTCAGCTTTAAGCGTCTCTAAAATCTCTTTAAGCAGACGAATCTCTTCCACTGAAATAATCATCGGGAACATAATACGGATTTTACCGAATGCAGATGCACGCAATAAAGCACGTAATTGAGGATTCATAATTTCAGGACGATCGAAACAGATACGGATTGCACGCCAGCCTAAGAACGGATTCATCTCAGTTGGTAAGTTAAGGTATGGTAAATCCTTGTCTCCACCAATATCCATGGTACGGATAATACAAGCTTTGCCTTCCATTGCTTCAACAACGTCTTTATAAGCTAAGAACTGCTCATTTTCAGTTGGCAACTGGTCACGATCCATAAACAGGAATTCAGTACGGTATAAACCGACACCTTCAGCGCCATTTCGTTTTGCACCATCGGTATCTTTTACAGTACCGATATTTGCGCAAACTTCTACATGGTGACCATCAAGCGTTACTGCAGGTAAGTCTTTCAACTTAGCAAGTTCTTCTTTTTCCGCTAAGAAAGTTGCCTTGAACTGTTTTGCTTCTTCAATTTCTGCAGCAGACGGGTTAATAATGATTTTGTTATTAATTGCATCTAAAATGATCAGATCACCATTTTTGACGCGCTTAGTAATATCATTAGTACCCACGATAGCTGGAATTTCTAAAGAGCGAGCCATGATTGAAGTATGTGATGTTCTGCCACCGATATCGGTGATAAAACCTAATACTTTATCAAGGTTGATTTGTGCCGTTTCTGAAGGTGTTAAATCGTTAGCGATTAACACCACTTCTTCAGCGATATCACTTAAGTTAACAATTTTAATGCCTAGTACATTTTTCAGTAAACGGCTGCCGATATCACGGAAATCAGCTGCACGCTCACGCAGGTAAGGGTCATCTAATTGCTGAAGCATTGTTGCGTTCTCTTCAACAACACTATGAACTGCAAAATCTGCACTGCATTTGTTGTCGCGAATATAAGAAACAATATCATCTTCCAGCTCTTCATCTTCTAGTAGCATGATATGGCCTTCGAAGATGGCTGCTTTTTCTTCGCCAAATGTTTTAAATGCTTTTTCTTTGACTACTTCAAGTTGAGCTGAGGTTGTTTTGCGCCCATCTAAAAAACGTGCGATTTCGTTATCGACATTACTTACTTTTGCAGTGTTAAGCGTGATTTCATCTTCTTGTAATAACAAAGCCTTAGCAATTGTTATACCCGGAGACGCTAGAATACCAGATATCATAAACTGTCCTTTCAAGTACTAATTAAAATTCACAAATTACGCGATAAAACTATACAAGCGTAGCCATTAACTCAATAAGAGTTTCAACAGCTTTTTGTTCATCAGGACCTTCAGCTTTGATATTCACTTCAGTACCTTGCACTAAACCTAAAGTTTGTAGTTTAAATAGACTTTTCGCACTTGCAGATTTTTCGCCCACTTCAACAAAAATAGCAGATTCAAAAGATTTAGCTTCTTTTACAAATTGCGCAGCTGGACGAGTATGAAGACCGTGTGGTGCAGTAATGATTACTTTTTGTTCAAACATGGTTATATCCTAATTGTTGTGAGAAATGGGTGGTTATCTTGCGCCTTTGAAAAAGGAAGACAACATGATAACAGAGAAATAATTTTGTGTTACGTAAAGTAACCAATAAATCTGACCAGAGTGTTAACCTAGGTCAATTTTTTGTTTACCAGTAAGCTAATAAAAGTTGAAAAATAATACTTAGCTCAGACGTAACATTCAAATTGTTCAAAATGTTGCTGAATGTTCCTTAAAAACTGTGACGAGGTCAATATATTTTTGTCGGTGACTAATAAAAATTTTATATAGTTGGAACTTTTTGTGATCTGTGTCGCTAGAGATGTGGGTATGCGATGAAGGTTTATTATGAATTGTATAACAATCATACAGCTGCGGGGAGTCCCACAGATGTATGATTAAAGTTTATTTATCTATAGGGCGAAATTATCGCCTTCAAAAACACCTGCGAATAGTGCACTTGATAAGTAGCGCTCAGCTGAGCTTGGTAAAATAACGACAATATTTTTATCTTTAAATTCTGCTTTCTCCGCTAAACGAGCGGCAGCCACAACAGCAGCACCAGAGGAGATCCCCGCTAGAATACCTTCTTCTTCCATTAAGCGACGCGCCATTTCAATCGCTTCATCATTACTGACGGTTTCAACGAGATCAATTAAAGAAAGATCTAAATTTTTAGGGATAAAACCCGCACCAATACCTTGTATTTTATGCGGACCTGGTTTGATCTCCTGTCCTGCAAGTGTTTGTGAGATCACCGGGGATTCTGTAGGCTCAACAGCGACAGAGATGATTGCTTTACCCTGAGTCTGTTTGATGTAACGGCTTACACCTGTAAGAGTACCGCCAGTACCAACGCCGGCAATAAATACGTCTATTTCACCATCGGTATCGTTCCAAATCTCAGGGCCGGTGGTTTTTTCATGAATTTCCGGGTTTGCCGGGTTATCAAACTGCTGTAATAATAAATATTTACTCGGATCTGAATTTACGATGGATTCAGCCTGATTAATCGCACCTTTCATGCCCAGTGCACCATCTGTCAGTACGAGATTCGCACCGAGTGCTTTTAACAGCTTACGGCGTTCAATACTCATTGTATTTGGCATTGTTAAGGTGATTTTGTAACCACGGGCAGCCGCAACAAACGCAAGTGCAATACCCGTGTTACCACTCGTTGGTTCAACAAGCTCGATATCTTTAGTTAATGTACCTTTTTTTTCTGCATCCCAAATCATGTTAGCCCCGATACGGCATTTAACACTGAAGCTTGGGTTACGACTTTCTATTTTTGCAAAAACATTTCCTTTCGTTACGTTATTTAAGCGAACTAGAGGTGTATTACCGATAGATTGTGAATTGTCATTGAATATTTTAGCCATGTTATTCCCTTTGCGTTTTCAGTTACAGAAATCTATATTTTCAAGTGTGATAATAATATAGCTAATTTATTGACTAGGGGAAGTAAGATTTTGTTCTAGCATATAGGATTTTACGATAACTTAGTGGAGTGGGGCTTTTTTAGAGAAGAGATAACGTAACTATTCACCGTTAGTATACATATTGACCACGCACCTCTTACTCAACGGAAAAACTGCGTTTGGGTTTGGGTTTTGG
>JBATHQ010000468.1:0-2149 GCA_049667005.1 Psychromonas sp. | reverse complement strand
CTGGCGATGTCGCTGATGGTGCTGCTGATTATTCCCCTGCTGACTTTGTTTCATTCACTGGTGGTGCATCAGGTGTTGCTCGGTAATTATCCGATGTCTATTCGCTGGTTTGCCCATCGCTATCTGCTTAAACAAAGTGTTTCGTTTTATCAGGATGATTTTGCAGGCCGTATTGCCACCAAAGTGATGCAAACAGCATTGGCCGTTCGAGAAACGGTGATGAAACTACTGGATGTGATGGTCTATATCACAGTGTATTTTATTTCGATGGTGGTGATGTTGGCCAAATCAGACCTGCGACTAGCGTTGCCGATGGTTATCTGGTTAGTGATCTATACCGCCCTGCAGTATCATTTTGTGCCCAGGTTGAGAAAAGTTGCTACCGAACAGGCTGATGCGCGATCCACCATGACCGGCCGTATTGTTGATAGTTATACCAATATTTCAACGGTTAAACTGTTTGCCCATACCGATTCAGAATCGTTATATGCCAAACAGGGTATGAAAGGATTTTTAGACACCGTTTATCGGCAGATGCGCCTGGTGACGTGGATCAATGTCAGCGTGCAGGTCTCAAATTATATTCTCGCCTTTGTGATCACCGCATTGGCAATAGGGTTATGGATGCAAAGCGCCATCACCATCGGTGCGATTGCGATCGCAATCAGTTTAGCACTGCGTTTAAATGGAATGTCGCAATGGATAATGTGGGAAATAAGCGCCCTGTTTGAGAATATCGGCACCGTGACCGATGGCATGTCAACACTTGCTAAACCGAATATTATTGAAGATGAAAAAGATGCAAAACCCCTGGTTGTTAATCAGGGCGCGATAGAGTTTAACAATGTCAGCTTCCATTATGGTGAAAATAAGGGAATTATCACCGATCTGGATCTCAACATTAAAGCGGGTGAAAAAGTCGGTTTGGTTGGACGTTCCGGCGCGGGCAAGTCAACGTTAGTCAATTTACTGCTGCGTTTTTATGATATTGAAAAAGGTCAGATTCTCATTGATGGTCAGGATATAAGTGCTGTTCAGCAGGAAAGTTTACGTTTGAAAATAGGCATGGTCACTCAGGATACTTCCCTATTACACCGCTCAATTCGGGAAAACATTCTTTACGGACGTCCCGATGCCAGTGAAGAGGAGATGATCCGAGCCACCAAACAGGCGCAAGCACATGAGTTTATTTTAGGCCTGACAGACAGCACAGGTAACACAGGTTATGACGCGCAGGTGGGTGAACGTGGCGTAAAACTTTCCGGCGGACAGCGTCAACGTATTGCCATCTCCCGCGTGTTACTTAAAGATGCGCCGATTCTCGTTTTAGATGAAGCCACATCAGCACTTGATTCAGAGGTTGAAGCCGCGATCAATGAAAGTTTATATGAACTGATGCAGGGTAAAACCGTGATTGCCATTGCTCACCGCCTGTCAACCATCGCGGCAATGGACAGATTAATTGTCTTAGATGAAGGCCGGATAATAGAGCAAGGCACACATCACGAACTGATTCACGGTGACGGCATTTATGCCCAGCTGTGGGAGCATCAAACCGGTGGTTTTTTGGGGATGGATTAATAACAATCCAGGTAAACAGCTAATCAACTTTGCAGTAACTAAATAGGCCGACAGTGATCAGCTGCGGGCTGACGGCTAAAAAATCCCGCGCAGTTGACATCTGGCGGGATTTTTACAATAGAGGAAGTTTTATCTATTTGCTTAGTTAAATTCTATCAGGTTCTTTTTATATTCAACAAAGCCATTCTGAACCTTCATTGAAGGTTCATCGCTCAGTAAACTGACCACGATTACTGCTACAGTGGCCAGAATAAATCCAGGGACCAATTCGTAGAGATCAAAGATCCCCCCCGACAGTTGCTTCCAAATAACCACGGTCAATGCGCCAACCAAAATCCCCGCCAAGGCGCCATTCCGGTTCATACGTTTCCAGAATAAACTAAGTAGGATAACAGGTCCAAAGGCCGCACCGAAACCGCCCCAGGCATAGGAAACCAATCCTAACACTGAGCTATCCGGATTCATGGCTAATAACCAAGCTAGAATAGCCAGTATAATCACACCAATACGTCCGACCAGTACCACATGTTCAGGTGACGCCTCTTTGTGCAGCAGCTGTTTATAAAAG
>JBATHQ010000467.1:0-1714 GCA_049667005.1 Psychromonas sp. | reverse complement strand
GATCGTTAAAACCGATACCTGAGCCTGCATTGTGCTCTACAATAACCTGATGCCCGTGAGCAATTAATTCAGCTACACTAGCGGGCACCATACCTACACGATATTCGTTGTTTTTGATCTCTTTAGGGATCCCTACAATCATAATGCGACTCTCCATTGTGCATTGCCGGTATGCTTTGCTGCAGTTGACTCTCGTTGTGAGCATGATAATAATTCAATATTCGGTTTCATAAAGTGAATGAGCGTATATATTAGTCCTTCCGCATCACATAGGCGATCATTGCATCCAGCGTCAGCACCTTGGAGTAATCGGCTTCGGGGATCGTTACCCGAGTGCGCTTGGAAACAGCAATCACTAAGTTAAGGAAATCCATTGAATCGAGTTCAAGTGCTTCACGCATATCCTGATCTGCCGGTACTTCATCAGATTCTATTTCAGGGGCAATATTGCTTAACTCTTCAAGGATGATTGTTTTTACTTCGATGCTGTCCATAAAACCTCCGGTTGCTGCAGTAGTTGATTTAGCTGATAAAGAAAACGTGCCCCTGTCCGTCCGTCACTTACTCTGTGATCAGCTGCAAGGGAAGCTTCAATGACAGAGCGTATCTGTATCTCACCATCAATAACCAGCGCTTCCTTATGAGGACTGCCCAGGGCAATGATCGCAACCTGTGGTGGAAAAATAACGGCGAACATCTGCTCTGCACCACGCTCACCCAAACTGGTTACGGTAAAGCTGCCGCCGCTTAATTCAGAAAAGAGCAAACTGTTATTGCGTGCCCGGGTAACCTGCTGTTTGAGATGATCCATCATTAGCGCAGGAGAAAGTGTGTGAGCATCGCGGATCACCGGCATGATCAATCCACCACCCCGTAAATTTATTGCATTGGCTAAATTGACTGTTTCACATGAAACAAAGTGATCTTCGCTGTATTCGCCGTTAAGTTGCGGGTTATCCATTAACGTACGGGCAATGGCACATAATAAAGGGGCGGCTAAGAGTAAGCGCTGCTCGACGTCTAAGGATGTATTGATCTTTGATAAATAATCTTCCAATGCGCTTATATCTAAACGCTGACGCAGATAAGAATGTGGTATCTGCTGTTTGGAACGGCTCACCGTGGCGCTGATCGCCTGACGCATGGTGTTTTTGTCAAAACCTTTATTTGGCGACGCTGTGATTTTATCGGAGTCAGCGGACTGCTTAGATTGATCCGGCTGTTGAGTTGTCTGCGCGGCTTTTATCGCCTCTTCTACCATAGTCAATGTAACAATTTTTTTTGAATGCCCCGGAAATAGTGTTGTTAAAGATAATTGTTGTTCTCTGGCAAGAGAGCGCGCTGCCGGTGTGGCTAAAACAAAGCCTTTAGGCACGGCTAATTTACTGCTTCCCTGAGGGACTGGTGTAATGGCCGGAATAGGTTCTTCCGCGCTAATATCTGTAGCGGGAGGCACTGCTTTCTCGGCGATCTCCGGAGCAGCGGTCTTTTCTGCGGCTGATGTTGTTTTTTCGCTGCTGTTTGTCTCGACAATATTTTCTGCGGTTGGTTGCGGTGTTTCGCTGTTCTCTGCCTCGCTAATCTTTGTATTAGAAGATAGGGGGAGCTGCGCATCGTCTTGATTGACAATATTGATAGCTGGTGAGTCTTTTTTATCACTTTTATCAACAGCACCTAATCTGGCAATAGGTTCACCAACGGCGATATCGTCACC
>JBATHQ010000466.1:0-3353 GCA_049667005.1 Psychromonas sp. | reverse complement strand
TTTGAATTAGGGGCAAAACAACTGGCGCACCAATAACATGCTATTGATGGTCGCGTAGTTTAATTTTTTATAAAAAATTGTAGACCAACTGTTCACAGTTAATTGGCCTATTGAATGCTCAATTTTTATACGAAACTATCATATCACATAATCTCAAGGCAAGGTGTAATTGTTAACGCTAAAAATATTCACACAACAACTTGTCGTAGAGCAGCAAAGGTTTTGCAGTACGCTGCAATAACGTCGGCTTAACTTCATGATTGCTCTTTTTTGAAATTAGAGATGCTCGATTACCAGTGCGATGAGTCTAACAAATGCGTCCTTGTCTAAAATTGATCTAGGTCAAATTACGAAAGATAATTGTAATTTAATTACAGGATGCTTCGTATTCAATTTTTAAGCCAATTAATGCACATCTTCTGTAATTTTATTTCTTTTAAGTGTGATATCGATCTCGCTTTGCCTGCTTTGTAGTTGCTCAAATAGAAGTTATTCCCGTCTCAGGTGATATTTAATTTCAAGGAGTACCCTTATTGCTTTTATCATGTTTTAAATTATTGTATCGCCGCAATGAAAACAGTAAGCGCGTTATTAATAATCGTTTTTATCTGGATGTTAGATGGGCGCAGGTATGGATATGCAAATAATAGGCGTAGTTCTTTGGAAAGGAGTATGCGCGTTTAATCAACGGGTATCTGGAAAAAACACAGATCAGTGGGCAAGCGGTTGTTCGTCATAGTGATGATTATTAGTGATTAAGAGAATGCCGATGACTATTTAAACTACATTTTAATCTACATTAATGTGTAGCGTGACTTATATAATGGATTTTAAATCAGATTAATGACAATTTTGAAATAAAATTACGAATTTTTTAATTGATCTGATGTACCCCCTAAAAAGGGCGTTTTAAAGGTTGAATTGTGCCCGTTTTATTTTGTTGAAGTTAAAATTTAAACAGTTTCGGGCTGTTTGAGTGGGGCGGTGAAGATGAATAACCGAAATAAAATTAAATCAATAGCTCAATTTCCTGGAGAATTTGTAAACACCACTCCTCAATGCGCTGATCACTTAATTCGTATTGTGAATCTTCATCGAGTGCTAACCCCATAAAGTAAGGTTGGTCTGGCAAAAGGGCTTTGGAGGCGGTAAATTGATAACCTTCAGTTGGCCAATAACCGATAAATAGGGGCTTTTGTGGTAGGAGTTTGTCATGTAGCATGCCCACGGCATCAATAAACCATTCGCTATAGCCCTCTTGATCACCCAGTCCATATAACGCGATAATTTTATTAGTGACGTTAACCGAATCCAGTTCGTCCCAGAGCGCTCCCCAATCTGCCTGAAGTTCGCCATAATCCCAAGTAGAAATCCCTAAAATAAGAATATCATAATCATTGATCTTGCTAATGGGGGTGGTTTTTATGTTAAATAGGTCAATAAGTGAAGCACCTATGATTGCCTGAATCTTTTCTGCTGCAATTTCGGTATAACAGGTACTCGAACCATAAAATAAACCAATTTTCATATATAAAGCCTGATAAATTAAAAAAACGTTGTTAATTTACAGATAAGGGAGACTTAATGGAAGTATTAAGCATTGATCAATTTTTAGATTCATTATGGCTGGAAAGAGGGTTGGCGCAAAATACCTTAAATTCATATCGCCATGATTTGCGTTCAGTTGAAGTTTTTCTCAGCACAAGATCAGTCGATTTATGCTCAGCTTCATGTTTAGACTTAATTGATTACTTTAGCGACCGACTGCACAGTGATGTAGAATATAAGAATGCTTCAACCGCACGTTTGATGAGTGCATTACGACGTTATTATCAGTATTTATGTCGGGAAAAAATACGTGAAGATGATCCGAGTGCCAAGCTGGAAAGTCCTAAAATAATTAAACCGTTACCTAAATCGCTTTCAGAATCGGAAGTGGATGGATTATTGTCCTGTCCGGATTTGTCCGATAGTGTGCAGTTTAGGGATAAAGCGATGCTCGAACTTTTATATGCAACCGGTTTACGCGTTTCGGAGTTGGTTGGACTGGCGATGGAGGAGATAAATTTAAAGCAAGGCGTGGTGCGGGTTACGGGCAAGGGTAACAAAACTCGATTGGTTCCGATAGGGGAAGAGGCTATTTATTGGGTAGAACGTTACCTTGATGAAGCACGACCTGATCTGTTAAAGGGGCAAAGCAGCGATGTGTTATTTCCAAGCCGTCGTGGAACTGTGATGGTAAGGCAGACATTCTGGCACCGGATCAAATATTACGCGCAGATCTGCGGCATTGATAAAGAGGCGTTATCTCCACATGTACTGCGTCATGCTTTTGCGACACACTTATTAAATTATGGTGCGGACTTGCGCGTAGTGCAGATGCTGTTAGGGCATAGCGATCTTTCGACCACGCAAATATACACACATATAGCAAAAGACCGGCTCAAAGAGCTGCATCAGGAGCACCACCCGAGGGCTTAGGCTTTTCTACTTGAGGTACTTGCATCTGCACTTTCAAGTCGTTTGGGTATACGAGCAGATGGCGGCTTACTACCCAAAAAGGAAGTCAATAAAAATACAACTGTATGCAATGCGGAATGGGGCAAATTAAAACATTCACAAATTAGCGCTTCCTAGGCATAATCTTATCATTCTGGGTATTAAGAAATTTTTTTAATACCGTCAAATAAAGATGAGGTTTTTATGGCAATTATTTTTCCTAAAAAAGGTGTTATTTGTGCACTTTTATTAACTGGTTTTTCAGTACTTGTATCAGCCACTGAATCAGCATCGCTTTCTGCTGTTGAACAAAAAATAACATCGAAAATGAAAAGTCTTAATATCCCGGTTGAGACCATTAGTCCGTCAGTAATAGCGGGATTATATGAAGTAACCTCTAAGGGAGATATCTATTATGTTAATGGCGATGTAACACATTTAATATATGGCAGTATTTACGATTTAGACAATCAGATGATGAATCTTACTGAACACAAAAAAGCACAATTAAGCCGCGACAATGTTACAAAAAATATGGGTAAGATAAAGTCCTTTGAAAAAGATATGATTGTTTTTAAAGCTGATGATGAGAAACACGTGGTCACTGTTTTTACGGATCCAACCTGCAGTTATTGCCAGAAGTTACATTCGGAAATGGCTGATTACAATAAAGCAGGTATCACCATTCGCTATTTAGCGTTTCCACGTGGCGGGATAAATTCACCTACCTACCACTCAATGGTATCAATCTGGTGTTCAGATGATCCTAAAGAGGCCCTAAGCAATGCTAAAAAGCGTCGTTCTATCCCATCTAAAACCTGTGATAATACGGTTAAAGAACAATATGAATTGGG
>JBATHQ010000465.1:0-3199 GCA_049667005.1 Psychromonas sp. | reverse complement strand
AAAATAAAATAATTAAAAATCGTCTTTAAAACAGCTCTATTTCCCACAATTTTTGTTTTTCCTGAGGGTAATTGTGCCACAAGGTTTGATATGTCAGCCCTGAAACCGGATGGCTTAATGTTGGCGCTAACTCAGATAAGGGCTTCAATACAAAAGCATTTTTTAGAATTTCAGCGCGTGGCAGATCAATCTTGGGATTAATCTGCTGATCATATAACAATAAATCTAAATCTAAGGTTCTTGGTGCAAACTTGACTGCATTTTCAGGTCGGCCGTGCTTAACTTCAATACTTTTCAATATTTGAATTAATTCGCTAGTTTCAACCTGGGTATGCAACTCTACAACTAAATTATAAAAATTAACCCCGGAAAAACCAATCGCTTCGCTTTCATAAACAGGTGAAAGTGTTAACTCACCAAACTGCAAGCGTAATGAAGCAATACCCGAGTGAATATTTTCTGCTTTATTGATACTGGAACCGATGCCAATGAATACTTGCGCCATCAGCGTTTTCCCCGCTCGATTTGTACCCCCAGAGTTTGTGCCTTAGGCAACGCCCCGGGTTTATGCAGAGTAACTTTTACCCATGGTACAGAAAACTGCTCCATAATAAGTGCGGCAACTGACTCTGCCATGGTTTCGATTAACTCATAACAGTGCGTTTGAGCAAAAGTGTTAACCGCTTCGGAAACACTAAAATAATCAAGCGCAAGGTTAATATCATCACTTTTGGCAGCGGGTTGATTATCAAATGCCATCTCTAAATCAAAATAGAGTTTTTGCTGCACTGATTTTTCCCAGTCATACACACCAATGGTGCTAATCACCTCTAACTGTTTAATAAAAACAATATCCATACTTACCCTATCAGAGTTAGTTAAAACGCTATCTGTTAGCAAAAAAATCCACCTACTATCTCAGATAATAAGTATCATCACCTATACCGACTCTACCTCAACATGCTAATTCGGATGCTAGACAAGGCATAACATAAGGGCAGTGGTTGCCCCATTTTAAGCGCTACAACGCAGTACTTTCTTCATTGCGCCTCCCTTTTGGGGAGCCCAAGAGGGAACTATCATCTGGATTATAAAGTGGTGATTTAGCGAACCAAGCCTTCTACCTTATGGTTTGACTATCCCGCCTATCTGCTTGCTGATTTGTGCATCTTGAAGTAGATTGGTATTAAAGTGCAGTATTTTACCTAAACAAGAAGAAATAAATACAAATGATTAGCGTGGTTACTTTAATATTTATTATTAGTGCATATCTTTTTGGTGCACTTAATGGCGCAATTTTATTATGTCTTGCCAAAGGGTGGCCAGATCCCCGTACTCAAGGCTCCAAGAATCCCGGCGCCACTAATATGTTACGCCTGCATGATGCCCAAGCCGCCAGCGCAGTGCTTATTTTCGACCTTCTAAAAGGTACCGTCCCTGTGTACTTAGCCTATTTTTTGGGATATTCCCCCTTGCTGATCGGTGTTATTGGTATCGCCGCCTGTCTCGGACATATTTTTCCGCCCTATTTTCAATTTAAAGGTGGTAAGGGGGTCTCGACCGGTTTAGGGACTTTATTACCTTTGGGTATGGATTTAACGGGTTTACTTGTTCTAACCTGGTTGTTTACTATCGCGGTGAGTGGTTATGCTTCTTTGGCTGCGATAGTTACCGCCATTGCCGCCCCCTTTTTTGTCGCGCAGATAAATCCCGAATACACTATTCCAGTTATTATGCTGTCGATTTTGATTATTCTTCGCCATATCGGCAATATTCGTCGTATTTTGCACGGTAAAGAGAAAAAAATAGTGAACTGGAAACAATAATCCTAAAAATGCGCTGGTAGTTATAATCAACCTCGTTATAATTAACATTTTCACAACATATCCATCTATATGGACAGAATCAATAATGGAGTTTAAAGTGGATTTTATTAAACGTATTACCCTGCTAATAGGCTTTGCAATGAGTTTATTCAGTGTTTGTGGTTCTGCACAAGACCTTTCTGAAGTAGCAATCAGCGAGCGCATTGCACCAGTGGGTAACGTTTATTTAGATGGTGAAATTATCACGGCCAGCCAAAAAGCAGATTCTGCTGAGCCTGCAGGGCCAAGAAGCGGTGAAAAAATTTATAATACATACTGCGTTGCCTGTCATGCTACCGGTGTGGCCGGTGCGCCTATCAAGGGCGATGCTGCGGCATGGCAACCTCGTCTGGCGCAAGGGACTGAAACACTACTCACACACGCTATTCAAGGCTTTAATGCAATGCCGGCAAAAGGCACATGCAGTGACTGCAGTGATGAAGAGATCGCTTCTACCGTTGCGTTCTTGACAAAAGGTCTTTAAACCTTAATTGTCATGCTTTAATTTAGCCACCATAGGTGGCTTTTTTATTGCTAATATTTACACTAAGATAAAACTCCTTCTTACAAAAAATAGGAATTAACCATGCGCTTATTACACACCATGTTACGTGTTGGAGATTTACAAAAATCAGTCGATTTTTACACTAACATTCTCAATATGAAATTACTGCGTCAATCAGAGAATGCAGAATATAAATATACGCTGGCATTTCTCGGTTATGGCGATGAAACAGAGAACACGGTATTAGAGCTTACCTATAACTGGGGTACGACAGAATATAATATCGGCAATGCCTATGGACATATCGCCATTGAGACAGATGATATTTATGCAACCTGTGAGATGATCAAAAAGATGGGCGGTCAGGTTACACGTGAAGCGGGCCCGGTCAAAGGCGGCACCACCGTGATCGCTTTTGTTAAAGATCCGGATGGTTATCAGATAGAATTAATTAATAAAAAAGACGTCGGAAATGGCTTAGGCTTATAACCAAAACATCAAATAAAAAAGCCGGGTAGTAAATGAATACAGCCCGGCTTTTTTTATTTCATAAAAAACTATTTAGGTAAAAAACCGACTTTCTCATAAACCTTCGCTAAGGTTTCAGAAGCACGCACACGTGCTTTCTGTGCACCGACGCGCGCAATTGCTTGTAATGCAGACTCATCTTCTCGTAATACTTTAAAACGCGCTTGAATAGGCTCTAACAAGCTTACTACCGCATCCGCAGTATCACTCTTTAAGTGGCCGTACATTTTATCTTCATACTCAGGGATAAGCGTTTCAATAGATTTACCCGTAGAGCAGGAAAGCAAAGTCAGCAGGTTTG
>JBATHQ010000464.1:0-2081 GCA_049667005.1 Psychromonas sp. | reverse complement strand
AGAATGGACAGCTCGTTTTCTGTGCTCTTTTCTGTGGATGGTATCTTGATGAAATTATTTCTCTCATTTTTTATTTTACTTTTTGTAGCTGCTTGTTCAACTAACAGCGATTTGACATCATCTTCTGCTAAAAAGCATAAAAAAAGTACTTTAATTCATCGTCAAGACGATTCCAAGAAGTATCCAAATCTGTGGTTAAAACTCGCTGACAGGGTTGAGTTTTCTGTGCCGGACAATGCCCGTGTTGCCAGGCAACGGGATAAGTTCTTAAGGCAGCCAAACTATTTAGCAACGGTATCAAAACGTGCAGAGCCGTTCTTATACCTGATTATTGAGCAGTTAGAAGAAAGAGAGCTACCGTTGGATCTGGCTCTGTTGCCCGTTATTGAAAGTGCTTTTGACCCCTTCGCTTTTTCTCGCAGTAGTGCCTCCGGTTTATGGCAGTTTATGCCGGTAACGGGAGATAGGTTTGGTTTGAAGCAAGATTGGTGGTATGACGGTCGTCGGGATGTGTATGCATCAACTGGCGCGGCTTTATCGTATATGGAAATACTGCACCGATATTTGGGTGACGACTGGTTATATGCGCTTGCTGCCTACAACTCCGGAGAAGGACGGGTGGGAAAAGCGATAGAACTCAATAAGCAACAAAATAAACCGGCAGATTATTGGAATTTATCGTTACCTCAAGAGACGCAGGATTACGTACCGAAGTTTTTGGCTTTAGTGGATATTATACGTAACCATGAGAAATACGGTGTTAAACTGCCGGTAATAAAAAATAAGCAAGTACTTACTTACGTTGATACGGAATCTCAAGTTGATCTGACTTATGCAGCAAAATTAGCAGAATTATCCATTGCTGAGATGCAGTTCTTAAATCCCGCATTTAATAACTGGACCACCCCTCCAGATGGTCCGCATAAATTACTGATACCAACAGAAACGGCTGAACAGTTTACTCTCCAACTGTCTAATACAAAGCAAAATAAACGCATCGGCGGGTCCCTATATGCGGTGCGGCCTGGTGATAACTTAGCGTCTATCGCCCGTAACAATAAGACCACGATAAAAGTGTTAAAGCAGGCCAATGATCTTGACGGTTCCGATCTAAAAATTGGTCGTCCCATCTTAATTCCAATTGCCAGTAAATCCCAGCAAGATTATTTATACAATCAGGCGCCGCGTGTGGCGCAGCAGATTAAGGCCGTTAAGCAAGCACAAAGTAAGAAAGAGATCGTTAAGCAGGCACAAAGCAAGAAAGAGATCGTTAAACAAGTACAACGTAAGAAAGATATTGTTAAACAACAGATCGTTAAGCAAGAAAAACCAGCCAAGAAAGAGGCCGTTAAACAAGCACAAAGCAAAGTTGCCTACACTGTGGTTAAAGGTGATACGTTGTGGAACATTAGCCAAAAATTTAATGTAACGGTTGATGATATAAGAAAATGGAATACTATAAGCGCTAACCAGGCAATACGCTTAGGACAGAAATTAACTGTTTTGCGTACTAGTACGAATACTAAGGCAACCTCCGACAACAATACCACCCGCCGTCTCACTTATAATGTCCTTGCTGGTGATTCACTGTTTAAAATCGCATCAAAGTTCAATGTAACAACATCTGATTTGGTACGCTGGAATGATCTTGAGAAGGCTGAAAATATTCGGGCGGGACAAAAATTACACGTTTATGTCAAGGCAGAAAACTATCCCGTTTAATGTATGGGCTATCAGTTGACTGTCTTTTAGCTACAACTTTATGGAGATTAACGCATTGGAATTTAAGTTTTGTTATTATTTAGTAGCACTATTATATAAATAATCTCCACTGAGACCACAGGAAAGCTGCTTGCTTGCTGATTGAGAAATTAGCTGATGGTGTAACTTTAATTATTGGTATTCCGCCCTGACGGCGTGTTACTTTTTTCTCAACAGCACAAGAATAAGAGAGCTTTGTGCGTGACACTATGCTGGCGCACAACTCACAGTGCCGTATACAGGGACGGCAGAGCCTGTCCCGCTCATAAACCTGAACTGCCGTTCAATTCGCCGAGACGTTTTTTATTCTTGAGCTGCCC
>JBATHQ010000463.1:0-1769 GCA_049667005.1 Psychromonas sp. | reverse complement strand
ATGTTGTAGTTTAGATGTTCGCTGTGGCGATCAATGCCGCAGTGATGCCACTATCTCTCAGCAAGGCTATCATTTTTTCAGACGTTTTCTCAGTGAGCAGATGGTCGAAAAATTGATCACGCCTCTGATTCTATTTGTGCTGGTGACGCTGGGTTTAAGCCTGATTGGCGCCGCTATTTTATTTTTAATTTATCTGCAACTGCCCGTTGAAGAGCCCGCTGTTCAGCAGGTTTTTGCCATCACACTGGTTAAGATATTTTTTTTACTGGTGATTATTATCGGTATCATCAGTTGGTTATTTATTTTGGCAAGCAGCAGTAATCGTTCAGCCTTAAAAGAGTTGCGTTCGCAAACTAATGCCTTAGCAAAAGAGGTCAGTGCCCATGAGAAAACCTCAGCGGCTTTACAAAGCGCGAAAGAGGTTGCTGAATCTGCCAATGAAGCGAAAAGCCGTTATCTTGCCGGCCTGAGCCATGAACTGCGCACGCCGCTAAATGTGCTCTTAGGTTACGCGCAGTTACTCAGACGAGATCAAGATTTAGCAATTAAACACCGCGAAATAATCACCATCATAAAACGTAACGGCGAGCATTTAGCGGATTTAATTGAAGGTTTATTGGAGATATCCAAAATAGAAGCGGGCCGGGTTACCCTGCAGCGTGATGAGATTAATCTCACCGTTATTTTGCAGCAACTGGTGGATATGTTCGAGATGCAGGCCAGTAAAAAAGGGATCGAGTTTATTTATGATAGATGCAAAAACTTACCTGACTATGTCGCAACCGATAAACAACGTTTCCGGCAAATTTTAATTAATTTAATATCCAATGCGATTAAATATACAGAACGAGGCTCCGTCACCTTTAAAGTAACGTACCGTAATGAAGTTGCTCATTTTAGTATTGTTGATACGGGTGTGGGCATTGCCCAAGGCGATCAGGCGTTGGTTTTTAAACCCTTTGAACAGATTCGTAATGCTCATACAAAAGCGATAGGCGGCACAGGGTTGGGGTTAACCATTTCGCGCTCCCTCGCTGAGCTGATGGGTGGGGAGATCACTTTAAAAAGTGCGCTTGGCCAAGGTTCGACCTTTAATTTTCGTTTAATGCTGTCTAAATTATATCATAATCAAAAACCATCAACCCCGGAGAAAAATCAGCAAATCGTCTCTTACCTCGGGGAAAAAAAATGTATCTTAGTGGTTGATGATGATCCAAAGCAGCGCCGATTAATGTCTGATTTGCTGGTGCCTCTGGGGTTTGAAGTGTTACTGGCGGAAAATGCTCAGCAGGGTTTTGTACAATTACAGGTTGGCAGCATTGCTTTGATCCTGCTCGATGTGCGTATGCCGGAAACGAATGGCTGGCAAATGGTCAAGCAGTTGCGTGAAAAAAACTATTTAATGCCGGTGTTAATGGTTTCAGCGAATGCCCGTGATGCTGAGTTTAAGCTACAAGCAGAAGGTTATCATAATGGTTATATCGCCAAGCCAGTCAACTTAGATGCTTTATTAGCAAAAATAGCGCAACTGTTGAATCTGCAGTGGTTATATAAAAATATTCATGAGCGCGGACAGCAGGGGGGATCTGCTAATAATCCGCATAAAAAGATGGTTGCAAAAGATCAGTATCAAGAATTAATTGCATTGGCAGAGATAGGTTATTTATCTGGATTTAAAGATAAATTCGCCAATATTGAAAGTGCATATCAATATCCGGATGATGTGGCAGCACAAATATCTGCTTATGTCGAAGTGTGTAATTTCCCTA
>JBATHQ010000462.1:0-3585 GCA_049667005.1 Psychromonas sp. | reverse complement strand
TGTTTTCTTCCTTCCACAAAATAAACATGAGATATAATCTCTGTCTTTTGCGGCACTCTGCTACCCCCTTTAAACAACTTTTAACACCTGCTTTAAATATATAAAAAAGATAAATTATCTTTCCATTTTTGGCATGCTTAATGCTGTTCAATTGTTAAGTGAAATTAATAATTGAAAATCACTTTTTTCAGTAACAAAATGCACAAAAAAAGAGCGTTGTGCACCTCGAAGAGCCAATCGATGGTGCTGAAGATGAGCATAATTAAACGGTGATATTAACAAGGAAAGTAACAATGCCAGCGATATCAGTTAGAAGATTGAGTGGGAGTATATCTGCAGCACGCGGTTTTACTTAGCCGGATTGCCAAAGCGCGGACAATAGTGGATGCCAAGGGCCTATTGACCCTAGTATTGTCCCAGTGTTAGCCCAGCTATATAAGATGCCAACTATTATTGTAGATTAAGGAACAACAATGAAAATTCAAAAATTATTATTATCACTGGTTTTATTTATAACAACCCTTACCGCAAGTCAGAGTGTTCTTGCCGATGAAGAGATCGGCACCGTTGTCAATGATGCATTTGCAAACGCCACAGGCTGGTTTGTAAACCTTATTTTTGCGCCAATGCCGGGAACAACATTTCCCTGGATCGTAACCTGGTTAGTTATTGCCGCAGTTGTTTTTACTTTATACTTCAAGTTTATCCAATTTAGAGCAATCAGGCATGCACTTGATCTGCTTAAAGGGGATTATTCTGACCCTAAAGCTGCCGGCGAAGTTTCGCACTTCCAGGCGCTGGCAACCGCACTTTCCGGTACTGTCGGCTTAGGTAATATAGCGGGTGTTGCCGTCGCAATCAGTATCGGTGGTCCTGGGGCTACATTCTGGATGATTGTTGCCGGACTATTCGGTATGGCATCTAAATTTACTGAATGTACCTTAGGCGTAAAATACCGTAATAATAATCCGGACGGCAGTGTTTCCGGCGGTCCAATGCATTATATTTCCAAAGGTTTTGCTGAAAAAGGACTGCCCGGAGGAAAAGTTTTAGCTAGCTTGTTTGCCGTATTTTGTGTGCTCAGCTCGTTTGGTGCTGGAAATATGTTCCAGGTAAATCAGGTTCATGCGCAAATAATTAATATTACCGGCAACTACCCGGGGTGGATCACCGGTGTTATTTTTGCCGCTATTATTTTTGCTGTGATTGTCGGCGGTATTAAATCTATCGCTAATGTCAGCGAAAAAGTAGTTCCTTTTATGGCGGTGCTTTATGTTGCGGCAGCATTAGTTATTTTAGGAGTACATGCAGATAAAATTGGTTGGGCATTTTCGCAAATTCTGCAGGGAGCCTTTAGCGGATTAGGTGTAACTGGCGGGATTGTCGGTGCCTTAATTCAGGGTTTCAAACGTGCCGCATTTTCTAATGAAGCAGGGGTTGGTTCAGCTGCCATTGCTCATTCTGCTGTAAAAACCAATGAACCTGTTACCGAAGGTTTAGTTTCACTGTTTGAACCTTTTATCGATACGGTTGTGATTTGTACCATGACGGCATTGGTTGTTATTATTTCCGGTCAATTACTGATTGATGCCAATACCGGTCTGTACATGATTGGAGAAAATGGCCGTATACTCACCGCTGATGGTTCAACTGGTGTGGCCTTAACGTCAGTTGCTTTTGGTCAGACTATCAGTTGGTTTCCGTATCTGCTTGCGGTGGCTGTTATTCTGTTTGCATTTTCGACGATGCTCAGCTGGTCATATTACGGCCTGAAAGCTTGGACCTACCTGTTCGGTGAGAACAAAAAAACGGAAATGTCATACAAAATTTTATACTGCTTACTGGCTGTGGTTGGTGCAGCGGCAAGCCTTGGGGCTGTTATTGATTTCTCTGATGCGGCCATGTTTGCGATGGCGATAATTAATATCTTCGGTTTGTATTGCCTGATGCCGATAGTGAAAAAAGAGTTAAACTCCTATATGTCACGTCTCAAGTCAGGAGAGATCAAGAAATTTGTTGAACAGGATGATGCAGGGATTGCTCAGCCAATTAAAGAGCAATTAAGTTAAATATCAAGGCTGATGTGAACCTTTATTCGTACTTTAATGCGGGCTAACTAGCCCGCTTTTTAGTGTATGGTGCTTTTTTTAAACGTTAAAGGAAAATAAAAATGTCATTTGAAAGCGCAGTTACTTTTTTTCTCGCGATCTTCATCTTTGGTATTACGCCGGGACCGGGGGTATTTGCTATTTTAGCCCGTGCGCTTGTATCTGGAAGCCGGAGTTGTCTGGCATTAGTTATCGGCATGGTGGCCAGTGATCTTATTTATCTGTTTCTGGCATGTTTAGGTCTCGCCACTATTGCTGAAAATTGGTCGGAAGTTTTCACCGTGATCCGTTATATCGGTGCGGCTTATCTGATTTATCTTGGTTATAAAATGTTTAAAGCCATACCGGAAACTAAAAAAGCTTTGCAAAGTGATGATGTTACGCCAAGTCGTTCAACATTGGCGAGCTTGACTCAAGGTTTCTTTATCTCTGCATCTAATCCGAAAGTGATTCTTTTCTATATCGCCTTTTTACCAACTTTTATCGATTTAACGACCCTTAAAATGGAAGATATCGCTTTGGTTTTAGTTTTAGCGGCAGTAGCATTGACGATCGGCCTGATGTTAATTGCTTACGGTGCCGCAAGAGCGTCGAAACTGTTAAAAACACCTGCTGCGCAGATCAGATTAAACAAAAGCGCTGGTGGTATCATGTTCCTCGCTGGGACTTATTTAGCGGTGAGTCGATAATAGCTGAATAAGGATTTTCTCCATCAGAATCAGTTGACTAACCCAATTGTGCGGCTGTTGGTGAGTATTGCTGAGCAGAATTAAAAGCCGATGCGTTAGACGATATAGGTTCTAAGCGTGACTACATATAACTAAATCGAATCAGAGATAATACGCCATATAATATCGCAATGACAAAAATGATCACTGAAAGCACTATTTTTATCGTCGCTTCTTTGTTGCCTACTGCAGCTGTGCTTTGGAAAAAATAAGAAAATCGTTGTTGACTGTAGTGCCACAAAAACACCGCGGCGCTAAGCAGTGTTATTGCGCCAAGTAGCAAAATAATATTGCTGCTTTTCTCGCTCACTTTTAATAGCAATACCCCCACACCAACCATTAAAAGTTGTGTTCTTCGCCAGGACAGTGACGTTCGTTCAGGCTGCAGTCCCGGATCTCTTTGTTGCACACTCATAGTGTGATAGCCAATGCCACCGTTGTGGTTAACATAATGATAACTGCACCGATCACTTTTAAGAAACTGGTATAGGGGAGATCCCGTTTTTGTCTCATCGCTCTTTCATTTTCAGCCCAGCGGCGATAAGCAAATAGTGCGAGCAGCGCAGCACTCAGACAAAGAAAGCTCGAGAGAAAAATGCGTATAACAGGGTCAGCAAGATCTGGGGTCAACTGATCGATAGCGATAGCGCCCGCCAGTAAGGCAATGGCAGTTCTAATCCATGCAAGATAGGTTCTTTCATTAGCCAGAGAGAAGCGGTAGTCAGGGGCTTCACCGAGACTGCGCCAGT
>JBATHQ010000461.1:0-3009 GCA_049667005.1 Psychromonas sp. | reverse complement strand
GTGAATTTATAAAAAAAACCATCAAAAACAGCTAATTATTTATTTTTAAATAGGTCTGTTAACGTTTCGTTATAACTTTACTTTAGAGAAAGTTTATTGCCCATCGCCAAGGTTGCGGCAATATTTCTTGCTGTGCGCGTTAAATTACCTTCTGCTTCACTTAACACCTGCGCTAAAGGTTGAGGCGAGCGCACCGTACCAAAGATACTGCCGATGGTGTTATACAAGGCTTCCACTTCAGTACCTAAGGATCCGGCAATCGCAATCACCGGAATGTCCCGTGCAAGTGCCCGCTTAGCAATACCAAAAGGTGTTTTTCCATTAAGCGTCTGGTTATCCATCTGCCCTTCACCGGTAATAACCAGGTCGGCCCCTTGCAGTGCGTCATCAACCTTTAAAATATCCAGCACCATATCAATACCGGCCTGGATTTGGATATCAAAGGCCAAGCACAAGCCCATTGGTGCGCCGCCGGCAGCACCAAAACCAGCACTTTGTTGATGATTAACGGTTAATGTTTTTTGTGCAACATCAGCAAAATGGGCTAAGGCTTTATCGAGCTTTGCAACCATCTCCGGTGTAGCCCCCTTTTGCGGGCCAAAAACCTTACTTGCACCATTGTCGCCGGTTAACGGATTGGATACGTCACAAGCAACAATAAATTCAACATTCACGCAACGTTTGTCAAGGTTTGTCAAATCGATAGCAGCTAAATCAGCAAGCGCCGCACCACCAAAGGGCAATTCATTACCCTGTGCATCTAATAATCGACCGCCGAGAGCCTGTAAAATACCCGCACCACCATCATTGGTTGCACTGCCACCTAAGCCAAGGACAATTTTTTCAGCGCCGAGATCCAATGCCTGCAATATGCACTGACCTGTACCAAAACTGGTTGCTATCAGCGGATTACGTTGCTCCGGAGTGATCAGATCGAGACCGGAAGCAGCGGCTATTTCTATTAATGCCGTTTTGCATTGCCCATCATCAAGCAGTGCCCACATCGCATTAACAGTACCGGAAATAGGACCATGTACATCACAATATTCCTTTTCGCCTTTTAGCATATCAACTAAAACATCAACCGTTCCTTCGCCGCCGTCAGCAAGCGGGATCTTGATATATTCACTGCCAGGAAAAATTTGTGCAAAACCATTTTCGATGCAGGTTGCGACAGCCATGGCGGAAAGAGATTCTTTAAATGAGTCTGGTGCGATAACAATTTTCATCATTTCACCTATGAACCCCTCATTACGAGGGGTTTTAATTGTGGTTAACTAAAAAAGCAGCTTAGAATTTAACACGGAATGTCTTCGCTTGACAGGGTGCAATAGCACCAAAGCTTTGACTGGCAACTGCGGTTGCATTCGCTTTAGGCGTTTCATCCAATAATGTTTCAGTCCATTCTGTAACCGGACTTGTAAACTGGATCTGATCTGCTGTAATTGTTTGAGTTTCAGATGGGTTGTAAACACGCATGATTAATGCGTCTTCATCTTCCGCTTTTTTCAGAACACTGATCACCGCGCCTGCAACCGGTTTTGACAATAAACTGTAAGTTAATGGAATATTCTGCTCACCCACGTTTAGCTTCATTGCGTTGTACGGGATCTTATTGTAGAACTGAATCGGCGTAACGTAATCACGCGCCTGTTGCATTACATTTGCAGACACAGTATCACCAGCAAAACCACAGATACTAAATGAACATACAATCTTGCCACGCGTTTGTGAATCAGGTGCCGGGATCTTAATACCAGAAGGGCGACCTGGACGAAGCAGTAGATTCTCTTTACCCAATACACCCACGCCACGGAACAGCGTTAGTGCGAAAGTATCACGTTGTGCACTTTGGTTGGCAATCACTTCAAACTCACGTAGACCGTTGGTCATAACAGCAAGACCTGCCTGACCATTTTCAAGCGCAGCAAAGTTCATTAGTTGATAGATTGGAACGGGTGCTTCTTTCCATTTTTCTTCTTCCCAAACCTGCATTGCCGGATCATCTGTTGGACGCGTGATCAGACCAAACTGGTTATCAGCGATAACTGTATCAGTAACAAAGTTAGTTGGGATCAATACACGTACACGATGATCATCCGCCTGGTTATCCAGTTCCATGCGTACTTCGATGCGACGAGAATCCTCTTTTAAGATAACTTCACAGTTAAGATCAACAAAACCATCTTGATTTGCACGCGTTTCACGCGCAGCTAAATCGCTTGGTACATTCATGCGCAGTTTAATGGTTGCAACTGTTTGGAAGGCTTGTTTTTCGATGCTGGTTTCTGCTGTAAATTCATCAGAGTAGAGTAACCATTCCTGACGTGATGGAGAGTAATCGTACTCATCGCCGTCATCAGAACCATCTTCTAAACGTAACACTTGATCAAATGTTTGCTCTGTTTCTTTATCAAAGATAGTTAATGACCCGTTGTTATTAACAGTGATTTTGTAGAAACTGTTTTCAAGTACGTCAGTGTTAGCAGGAGCCGTTACTTGTGCACCTTTCACATCACCTTGGATATGTAAGGTAGTGAAGCCCATAGCCGGTACCCTCTGTTTGATCTGAATATCAAACTCCATAAACGGGTCATAGTTACCGTAGTGTACGATTTGACGGTCGATTTTACCCGGGTCAATTTCACGTTTATCCTGGATGAAGTATTCCACTTCGTTACCCGCATCATCAAAGATTTTGAATTCTTGAGCACGGATAGTGATCATTGTATTTAATACTTCTTCACGCGCATAGGGAGAAAGGTTAAACATAGCCAGTTTGTCACACCCCTCTTTTGCTGGCATGTGATCAACAATCTTACGCTTGTAGAAAGTGATTAGATTCGTTGCCATATCATCGGCAAGGATATAACGGTTCAGGATTTCCGCATGAACCTTATCACTACAACAACAACCGATAGAATCGTGAGCATGGTTTTTCATGCTTTCTTTCCACATCTTCTCGATCAGACCATGGTGATATTCAAAGCCCAGTTTCCAGGCGATAGC
>JBATHQ010000460.1:0-2795 GCA_049667005.1 Psychromonas sp. | reverse complement strand
TTATCGAAAATAGAATCATTAACAAAAAAGCTCAGTGGTCATATGCTGATTTAAACGGTCGTTAATAAAATTTAGCGGTTTTGGCAAAGCATAGGAGTTCTGCTAAGAAAGTCCAAAACGATCCTTTAAGGCTTTTAAATAACGGCGGCTGACGGGCGCCACTGCACCGTTACAGGTGATTATCTCTGCCAGTGCATTTTCTAATAGTTTTATCTCGCGGATAGCGGTTGGATTGATTAAATATTGGCGATGACAACGGATCAGCGGAGTTTTCTCTTCCAACACTTTTAAACTCAATGTACAACTCATTTTATTACCGCCCTTGAGTGACTCGTTACTGACCACGTGTACGCCGCATTGATCTGAATAAGCCATCTCAATATCCTGTGGTTTAATTAACAAAACCCGGTTATAACCGGCACAGGGAACTAACTCTAACTGCGCCATGCTAAGCGAACTGAAATTCTGAATGGACGCTGATGCATTCAAACGTTTCAGCGTTTTTGCTAAACGTAACGGCGCGACCGGCTTTAAAAGATAATCGATAGCATTATCTTCAAAGGCTTTCAGGGCATATTCATCATACGCCGTAACAAATACAACCTGCGGCATTTTTTCCGGGTCGAGCATACTGAGCAGCTCTAAACCGGTTATCTGCGGCATTTGAATATCTAAAAAAATCACATCGGGTTTAAGCGCATGGATCTGCTTAAGCCCCTCTATTGCATTCGGGCAACTGGCGACAATCTCGACTTCACCGGTTTCATTTAATAATTGAATCAGCTCTTCGCGGGCATATAATTCATCGTCTATTACAATCGCTTTAAACATTAACACTCTCATTGATATTCTGATTGACTAACGGAAAAATAATTTCAGCAGTCGTAGATTCACCTTTTTTACAATGCATCTGCAAACCATATTCTTCACCGAAGGTATTTTGCAGACGTTTATTAACAATCTGCAGCCCCAAACCGGATTGTTCGCTATTTTTGTTATAAGTTCCTGCATTATCAATTACCTGCAGTTTTACATGTGGGAGATTATGAAGCTTAAACAGGGTGCCGGTAATGCTTACTTTGCCATTTTCTAATAACGTTGAGGTACCGTGTTTAATCGCATTTTCAACTAAAGGCTGCAGGGTAAATGTCGGCACATAAACATTTAAAACAGACGGATCAACCGCAAAATCAATTTCTAGCCGATCGGAAAAACGCGCAAGTTCCACTTCCAGATAAGATCTGATGTGCGCGAGCTCCTCTTCAATCGTCACTCTTTCAATATTATTTTTTAAATTACGACGAAAAAACAATGACAGATGCTGAATCAGTTCGCGTGCTTTATTGGGATCTTTACGGATCACGGCACTAATGGTATTTAATGCGTTAAATAAAAAATGCGGGTTAACTTGCGCCTGTAACAAACGCAATTCAGCCTGCGTTAATAAGGTTTTCTGTTCGATATAACGTCCGGTCAATATCTGATTTGATAGTAACTTAGCCAACCCCTCTCCGAGGCTGCGATTAAGTGAAGAGAACAGTTTCTGCTTTGCTTCATAGAGTTTGATCGTGCCTAGCACCTGTCCGTCTCCACCGAGTAATGGGATGACCAGCACCGCGCCTAGTTTGCATTTTTCATTTAATGAACATTGATACTTTATTTCATATCCATCGGCATAAAACAGCTCTTTGGTTCTAATGGAAAGACGCGTATATTCAGAAGAGATCAGCGTGCCTGGCAGGTGATGATCCGCCCCTATTCCGATAAAAGCGAGAATCTTATCATGGTCGGTAATTGAGACAGCACCAACACCGGTTTCTTCATAAATTATCTGGGCAATTTTTTTGGTGGTTTCGGGGTTAAAGCCTTCACTTAAAATGCCCACTGAACGCTGCGCAATTTTAAGGGCTTTACTGGAAAATGCCGCTGAATACTCTTCATAAATGGCTTTTCTATCCTGAATAATACTGATGAATAATGCCGCGCCAAAGGCATTGGCAATGATCATTGGCGGTGCAATGGCCTGCACTAGATGCCATGCCTGATCAAAAGGTTTGGCCACCAGCAAAATAATACTCATCTGCATAATTTCGGCTGCAATCAACACAAAAAAAGCGACTTTCGGATTGAATATTTTATCAACCATTCCACGGCGCACGTAATATAGATGAATTAAGCCGCCGAACAACCCCTCTGCCGTTGTTGAAATGGCACACGCTAAATCGGTAAAACCACCCATGCTGTAACGATGCATCCCGCCCGTAAAACCAACCGCAAAACCAACTAATGGCCCGCCCAACAATCCGCCTAATACCGCACCAATAGCGCGCGTATTGGCAATGGCATTTTCAATCGACAGACCAAAATAGGTGCCTAAAATACAAAATAAACTAAACACCACATAGCAGGCTATTCGTTGTGAGAAATGCCCTGAAACCGTCGTTAACGGCATAAACAGAGGGGTTTTACTTAATAAATAGGCAATCACTAAATACACGCTTAACTGCTGCAGTAGTGAAAAAATAAGTTCCATACAAGACTCATTATTCGATAGGGTTACAGGGAATATAACCCTTTTTAGCGTTAGTTTAAAATAACAAATTGATTTAAAAAGTAAGTTTATATTTGTACAGATTTTCCTAATTACTAACTACTAACTACTAACTATTAACTACTAACTGACAAATTTAAACGCAATTTCAGCACGATAAAAGTTTCTCAGAACAAAACAGTATTCATTAACATAAAAAGATCATTTATTACAATTAGTTAACTAATTCAACATAGTGCAGGTT
>JBATHQ010000459.1:0-2443 GCA_049667005.1 Psychromonas sp. | reverse complement strand
ACTAAACCAACTATTAAAACCAATAAATAACGCATAATATTTTCCTATTAGAGAGCCTGAAAATAACGGATGTTAGCAAGGCTTATAAGGCTATCGAAATACAGTTGTTGATATTCCAAGGTCAGATTCTGCTCATGCATGTAGGCATCAATAACCTCTTTGAAGGGGCGAGTATTAGACTGGTAACTTTGCTCTAACAGCCTGGTATGCAGTTTTGCCTGAGGCAGTAGAGTCTCTTGATAACGGGTTTGGCGTTCTTTTAGCTGCTGATAATTACTCATTTCAGCGGTTAATAACGCATTAAGCTGGCGTAATATCAGGCGATGCTCGGCTTGCTTCTGCCCTTTTTCATACTGTGCGGAGAGGAGTTTTTGATCCTGGCGTTTATCGGTAAACAGTGGCATATCCATGGTCACAAATGCGCTCAGCAGATCCGCTCTTGGCTCCCCCATATCGTTATCGCCTAAGCGATTCCCGTAGCCCACTTCCACCTTAAAGCTGGGTTTGTAATTCTGCTCAGCAAGTTCGATGCCGTTATCCGCTAACGCAATATTTGTTACTAACATTTTAGCTTTCGGGTGCTTACTAAGTAGCTCATAATGCTCGTTATTTATGCCGTTAAGCGCATTCACATAGGACAGGGTTTCTGGCCATTGCGGGATATCACTCGGTAATTTCTGATAAGCAGCCTGGCCGATATACTCGTTTAACAAACTGCGATAATTAAGCGATTGCTGGTTTAGCGAAGCAATCTTTTCATCAAATTTGCTGATTTCAATTTCCGCGGAAATTAAATCTTCGCTTTCCGCTAACCCTAAAGAAAATTGCGCCTGTAAATCCCGGTAAAACCCCGAAAACAGTTTTTTATTCTCTTTTACTATCTGTAACGATTTATCAATAAACAGAATTTTAAACCAAAGCTCTCGCACGGTTTTTTTAACCGTTAACTGACGATCTAAGCCCTGATAACCGGTCATATCAGAGCGTTGATTAAAGCCTTTTTGAGTTAATTGACGCTGTGAACCGCGACTAAATTGTTGTGATAAGCCAACGCTGACTTGAGTCATCGCCTCTTGGTCTAATTGAAAACTGTCTGTTGGCACGTTAGCCACACCAAGCTTTATCATCGGATCGTCAAGCGTAGAGCCGGCAATGCCCTGTGCAATAAGCGAAGCTTGTTGGGATTGGTATATATCTTGTGCAGGATCGGCTTTTATCGCCATCTGCTCGGCATCATTAAGGCTAATGCCTTCTGCCCAAAGGTTAAAACTAAACAAAAGCGTTAACCCAAACAGGCTGTTAAACAGCATCGTTAGCGTAAGACGGTTGCTTGACAAAGAATACACGGTGATCTTCATAATCACTTTCCTTTTTGAGTACTCCTTTTTATTGCCAATACCTATTTTTTCTATTAGAAATAATAACAATAAGCTTTAAATACAGGAGTCATAAGTTAATCTGTTATTTGAAAAATAGACGCATCTGCGCGCTAAATATCAAAATATTAATTCAGCTAAAAACTGAAAAAAAAACAGTTAACCTATAAAAGGAGGACGATATAAGGACTCTGGAAGGTAATAAGGGGCGGCAGAATGGCCAGTTTGGTAAGTAAGTTGTAATTCGGGTTGATTAACCGAGTGATCATGGTCGGTAAAATAGAGCACAGAGACCACAGTCATTAAATCGCAGTCGCTTTGGCAGTCTGTAGTGTGATGCATTTCATCACTGCCACAATCAGTTTTATCCATCTCCATTTGCGATTCATTTGAATGAATGGACATTGGACAGTTCACCATTGAAGTCATTTCACTTTCTAATAGAGGTGCAAACGCCGTGACTTTCTGTGCGAAAGTTAGGAGTGTCGTGAGCATCAATATTAATGTGATAAATCGTTTCATATTCAAGTCGATTGGTGAATGAATAATGATACTAGCCTATTACCCAGGGGTAACGTCAAGTTTTATGTAGTACTTTTTTGCTATTCGTATGAGCAAAACGGTCGAGTGAAATTGGGCTCGGATCTATTTCATTGTCGCATTAGGCGAAAGTGTTCAAATATGTCCTATTTTAGGCAGTTAAGAAGCTTTAAAAACTTGCTGAATACAAATTATCTCAGATATCTAGGTTTATCATTCCATTTGTTCCAGACGTTTTCAGTACATTCCTATAGCTGCTAACTACTTATAATATCAAAATAGGTGACTAACTTTTGTAAGGGGGTGCATTAACGATCTGAATCACAAGTTGCTGAACCAACACGACTCTTTGGAACAAACATTAATGTGGAATCCTGCAATATTTTCGAAAAAACAGTGGCAGCAAGCTTTGTGAATTCAATTGTTACGTGCTTTTTATCCCTTTATTGAACCTGATATTTTAGCAATACCTGGTTGTCCAGCACGACATTACTTGACCATATGAACTTCGCTCCGCCACCAGCAAA
>JBATHQ010000458.1:0-3074 GCA_049667005.1 Psychromonas sp. | reverse complement strand
TTTAATTCGGCAAAAGCCTCTGCGACCTGGTCTGCATCCATTAAAAAATCAGGACGATGTACCAGTAATACGTCTAACTGCTCTACGCCTAAGCGTTGTAAGGAGTTTTCAGTGGAGGTTAAAATGGCTTGTTTACTGCTGTCGTAATGGGAAACACGTTTTTCTGACGGACTGGTAGGAATGCCGTTAATACCAAACTTCGAAACAATTTCCATCTGCGCGCGAATCGCCGGATCAAGTTTTAAGGATTCACCAAACAGGGTTTCACAGTGTCCGGCGTCGTAAATAGCGGCATGATCCACCGTACTGATGCCCATTTCGAGATGCTGCTTAATAAAGCTTAAGCGCGCTTGCGCATTCATATCCCAGGCAGCAAGACGCCAGTAGCCCTGAACAAGTTGAGAAAATTCCGGCCCTTGCGGTGCCATTAATACTTTTTGCACTGTACTCATCTTTACGCTCCTTAATAAAATTCAGTTTTATTGTATTTTTGCCAGAGGTTATTGACAGGAATAATTTGTAACAAAGTATAATATTGGGTTGCAGATAAACAAAAAGTTGGGTTACAGATACACAAAAAGGGCTTTCGCCCTTTTAGATAATCACCTGAACAAGGTTTAAAATGCGTAGCGCAGACCCACAGCACCACTTAATCCAAATTTAACCTCATCCTCATTGTCTTTGTTTTGATCTTTGTCCTGGTGTGCAATATGCGGAGAGACTTGTCCGAACAGCTCCCATCTTGGCGCAAATGGGAAGCTCAGACCAAGCGGTACGCGCGCACCAAACTCATCGCCATCCCATTCAGCAAAGCCACCTACACCGACATAATAATCAAAGGGGATATCATTTCCGAATCCACCCTGCGCAAATAGATAATCACCACTGGCACCTTCATTACCAACAAATGCGTTGATATTATCAAACTGCCCTGTCACACCCAAACCCTGATCAAAACCAAAACCAAATTTAGCTGCGTTCACTGCAGTAGCCGCCGTTAGCAGAGAGACTGAACAGATTAGGCTGATGATTAATTTTTTCATTATTTTTCCCCGTTAAAACTATCAATAACAATCTTAGCACCTTTTTTGCATCAGGAGCAGATCAAAAAAACAACAAAACAGCAAAACAGGCGCGCTGTTAATTAATTGTTAATGGGTTGTTTGCGAGATTAACAAATATTCGTATAATAGCGCCTCTATTTAACCCAGGCGCTGAATTTACGTTTCAGTCAGCTACGAGGAAAAAACATGTCAAACACCGTTGTCTGTGCATTATATCGTTTTGTTACGCTGGATAATTATCAGGATATGCAAGCACCGTTATTAACCGTCATGCAGTCGAATAATATCAAAGGTACTTTATTATTAGCCCATGAAGGCATTAATGGTACCGTGGCCGGAAGCCGCGAGGGGATCGATACGCTAATCAATTGGTTAAAATCCGATCCACGCCTGAGTAACCTTACCTGCAAAGAGTCTTTTGATCAGGAAAACCCCTTCTATCGCACTAAGGTTAAACTCAAAAAAGAGATTGTTACGATGGGTGTGGAAGGCATTGATCCGAAAAAAACCGTCGGCAGTTACGTTAAGCCTAAAGACTGGAATGCGTTAATCAGCGATCCGAATGTGTTGTTGGTGGATACTCGAAATGATTACGAAATCAGCATCGGCACCTTTAAAAACGCGGTTGATCCTAAAACCACCAATTTCAGAGAGTTCCCGCAATACGTTAAAGACAATCTGGATCCTGCGGTCAATAAAAAGGTCGCGATGTTTTGTACCGGTGGTATCCGCTGCGAAAAGTCTACGGCCTATCTCAAAGAGCAGGGTTTTGATGAGGTATATCACCTTGAAGGTGGGGTGTTAAAATACCTTGAGGAGGTCCCTCAGGAGGAGAGCATGTGGGAGGGCGAATGCTTCGTCTTTGATAATCGTGTTTCCGTCAACCACCAGCTGGAAAAAGGGCAATACGACCAATGCCACGGTTGCCGATTACCGATCACAGGAGCCGATAAACAATCTCCTAAATATCAGGAAGGGATCTGCTGCCACCACTGCCATGATCAATTAACAGAGCAGCAAAAACAGCGTTTTGCACAACGTGAAAAACAAGTTGGTTTAGCAAAACAGCGTGGTCAGGCTCATATCGGCAGTGAAGCGATTAACCTGATAGAAAATAACCGCGCTAAAAAACAGGCCGTGAAACAAGCACAAAGAGCAAAAGCGACGCAATAATAGCAATCCAGAAGCTCAGGATAAGCAGTGGACACTGCATATCCCGAGCTCAGGTTAACTAATAACAACTAACAACTAACAACTAACAACTAACAACTAACAACAACCTGCCCCTAAGCACTTACTTCATCAAGCAGATACAAAATTGATTGATAAGGAATGCCGCTGTGGTGCGATAAACCTATCTCACAGGTTCGGCTATTACTGAATCCGCGCGAGCAGTTGTCCGGCACCTGCTCTTTTAGTGACTTCACCGCTGCGGCATTGAGTTCCGGTGTGGTAAAGCCTTTATCACCTGCCCAACCACAACACTGAATATGTTCTGGCACAATCACTTCAGACGCACAAGCATTGGCTAATTCAAGCATACTCTTCTCCAGTCCCATCAACCGTGAACTACAGGTAACATGCAGCATGACGGTTTCCTGAATTGGCGAAATAGTTAAATGTTCGAGCAGGTACTTGAGTACAAAAGCGCTCGGCTCCAGAATCTCCAGCGGTCGGGTAAACTGCTCAATACTGCGTTTTGCACAAGGGCTGGTATCCATTAACACCGGCCACCTGCCCTGCTCGCTTGCCTGCCACAATACATCTTGTAATTGCTCCGCCTTCTGCTCAGCCAGTGCGGTCATCCCCTTGCTGTCATAGGGCATGCCACAGCACTGTTCGCCCAACGCGTCCGGAATAATCATCTCAAAGCCGGCTTTGGCGATTAGGGAGGTTGTCACTTGTGTGAGCGGACGCGGATCTTTATTGTCTGCCTGCTGCCCCATAGTCCGACTTGCGCACGAGGGCAGGTAAACGACTTTTTTGTTGCCCCCGGTCGCGGATTTGCTG
>JBATHQ010000457.1:0-4822 GCA_049667005.1 Psychromonas sp. | reverse complement strand
TAGGTGGCCATGATGCGGTGCAGTGGGGGCACCAGTTGCTGGATTTTAAAGAATGTCAGGGTGAATGTGTGGATTTGCGCTTTCAAGTAAAGGGGCAGATCAAGCACGCCAATGCGGATCTTGTTGTGGGGGCGGATGGCATTCGTAGTTCGGTGCGCAGGTTGTTGATTGGTGACGACGCTTCTCCATTATGTTACTTAGGTTGTATTGTGATTTTGGGGATTTGTCCTTTGGAGGCTATAGAAAACAGCGAAGCCCTTGATAGTGCTTTGCTGGACTCCGCCACGGTATTCCAAACAGCCAATGGTAATGAGCGGATCTATATCATGCCTTATACGTCAAACTCGGTGATGTGGCAGCTTAGCTTTCCAATGTCAGAAAAAGAGGCGAAGGCGTTGAGTGATCAAGGAGCTCAAGCACTCAAGGAGGAGGCGTGTCGTCGATGTCAGTGGCACGATCCGATTCCGCAGATTTTAGTAGCGACGCAGGAAAATCTGATTTCTGGTTATCCCGTCTATGATCGGGCACCCATCGAGGCTGACCTGTTGGCTAAAGGGGCTAAGGTAACCCTGATCGGAGATGCGGCTCACCCGATGAGTCCATTCAAAGGGCAGGGTGCAAATCAAGCTCTGCTGGATGCGTTGGCACTGGCCAGGGGGATCAAAAAAGGCTGTAGCTCCTTATCACAATGGCGGAAAATTGGATTGAGGGAAAGTGTGTTAACTGAGTTCGAATCAGAAATGTTGGTGCGCAGTGCGACCAAAGTGAAGGATTCAGCAGAGGCTGCACAGTTTCTGCATTCAGAAATCGTGCTCTATGAAGGCGACGAACCGAGAGGGCGGTGCCTGAAAAAAAGGGCAAAAAATGAAAAAGAATAAAAAGTAACATGACGGTGAAGAGAAAAAATTGCTATCAGTAGATCATTGAATGAGCTTGGTCGCTACCAACAAAAGTGACTACACTGCTGACTTTCTTGTGTGATTGTTGCTATGGAATAAAACCAGTTACGAGTTTGTTGTGAGGGCATTAATGAATTCGCTTTGTAAGGCGGAAAGAGGATCATATTGCTCCTTAGAAAGGTTGCACTATTTATCTGTTGATACCACCATATTTACGCTCGCTTTCTCCCAATAGCGAGCGTAAGTAGCAAAAGGCAAAACACGACCCGATTGACTTCTATTTATCAATATATTGCACGATAGTGAAGCCGCGATATAAGGTCCCCACTTAATAAACATCTTCCAGATAGTCTCCAACAGCCCTAAGCTCCGCAACACTACGGGCAAGTGGTGCAAGCAGTTTATTAATGGCAACTTCGACCTCATTTGCCATATTGCGACCACCACAGATCATCACCTGCGCATCCTGGCTAAGTAAATCTACGACCTTTGGCCCCTGAGCCATCAACTCATCCTGAACGTAACAACCATTACTAATCCGGGAAAAGGCGGTATTAAGCTCTGTCAGGCGATTATCTGCTAGGTAGTCCTGAAGCGCTGTTTGATAGATAAAATCAGACTGCGGATCACGCCCACCCCAGTAGAGGTAAAGTGGACGATGGGCACTATTTTGACGGATAAACCCAGCTAATGGCCCAATCCCCGTTCCTGCCCCAATAAGAATCACAGGTGCTTTACCGGACTTAGGCTTGAAAGTCGGATTAGGCTTAATAAATCCTTCAATACAGTCTCCAGGGGTTAATCCATGAAGATAGTTTGAGCAAACGCCGCCCTCCTGTTTACGTACACAGATCTCAAGTATGCCGTCCCTCGATCCACTGGCAAGGGAGTAGAAGCGAGGTACCTGTATTTTCGGTGCATAGATCCCGATAAAATCACCTGCTTCAAACCCTGCAAAAGGAGAACGATTTATCAGTTGAGAGAGCAGACCCTTTTGAATTGGATATTGAAAACGAAAGACACTGGTTGGCGCCTGGATCTCGAGACCATAGTCAACCCGATCCAGCAGTTCAAGCTGGAACCTTGTTGGTTGTTTCGGTGTGTAGGAGATCGCTAACTCATGACTCAACCACTTACCTACCCCTCTTCCCCAGCGGGTAAATTCCTGAGCAGATTGCCTGTCCACCAGAGTTAATGGAACCTGAGAAATAAAGCCCTTTGCCGCCAAAGCACTATTTACATCCTTGGCATATTGACCAAACAGTGGGAACTGCCGATCACCAAACCCCAGCACTGCAAAACTTAATTGAGGGCTACCGGAAAACTGCTCAAGTTTTTTCAAAAATGATTTGGCGGAAGTCGGAGCCTTACCATCACCAAAGGTGGAGGTCAGAATAAAGAGTTGTTCTACCTTCGGATAGTTCCGCTCGAGTTGGTTCATCTCGGTCGTGCGCACTCGATAACCAATTGCTGTAAGTTGATCGTGTAGGACCTTAGCAAACCCCCAGGTATTATTTCCCTCACTACCTACTAATATCAGGGTATCAGCACTCTTAACCGCATAATTACTAGCCAACTTAGGCAGAGCACTACGGCGACGCCACCACATCAGCACACTGGTAATACAGATCACAGGCAGATTCAGGGATGCAACTCCCAATATCAATCCCAACCACCAGAAGCCTTCTCCGGTATGTAGTCGATATATAAGCTCATAGAGTTTATAGGCTGTGCTGTGCTCTTGAAAAGCAAGCATCTCGCCCGTTACCTGATCAACATAGCCAACACCGGTATCGGTAGTCACAGAGTAAAAGTCTGCAGGATCGTCCATATAGGGGTAAACCAACTCCTGTAGCTCAGTTACTTTGATATTATCCAGTGCGCTCAGATGACTAACATCTACGGGAATTCCACCATCAACCTGCATTGGGAAATCTGGAAATCCTGCATCACCCGCCGGAAGTAGATTAAAACGCACCGCAGATAGATAACTACCAGTCAATGAGGTCAGTAGTAAAGCCAAGACGACAAAGCGTCCCAAACTGCAGTGCCGCCTATTCGTCAATGAACCTCGTACGGGTCCAAAGAGTGCGAGCCAACCTCCAAGACGAGCAACCATTAACCAGATACCGGACAGGGAAAGCATCAACAACAGCACGGCAGCAATCCCGACCACAGCTCGACCTTTATCTCCCAAGAACAGGGAACGATGCAACTCTGTCACCCAGGTGATAATAGCGGAACTATCAGTACTCCCAATTGCAATGCCAGTTTGTGGATCAATTTTTTCTTCTCCACTGCCTTGGTCATTGGAGAAATAAACGGTAATTGTCCCGGACGGTGTTCGTTGAATCGATTCAACCCCAGTATAATTATCTGCTACTTTCTGAGCTAATGCAGCAACCGTCAGCTCTCCCGCAGCTGGTGTAGCGGTTCGCTCCAACGCAGGCTGAACCGATAAAAGTACACCGCTAATGGAAAGGACCATCACCAGAATAGTGGCAATTAAGCCTGAGAGTGAGTGAAACTGACGTAACATAAAACCGATCTCCAATATTAGAAGCTATAGGTAAAGGATTGAATATAAGTACTGCCTTTAACAGACTTTCCTGCTCCTTCTCGGGTTAGATCAGCCACAACATCATCACGCCCGGGACGTTTATGCTCAACTGAACTATCAATTCTAATCTGATTTCCAGAGTCGATCAGTACATCATCAATATCTAGTGTTACGGTATAAGACTTGCCGCTTTGTACCGTTGCCCCAGTGCGTCCGTCATACTCACTGCTATCCAGACCGCTAGCCTGTGCCCAACCACGCAGGGAACTGTAGTATTTTTTCTTTTCGCCGGAAACCCAAAGAGTTTGCTGATAATCACCTGCGGCATTGGTAAGATACATAGCAAGATAGGCATTCTTACCATCATAATTTGTTAGTTCAGTGGTGAACGTTATCTCTTGCGCCTGTATAAAAGTAGGTATTGCCAAACCTGTGGCAATTATCAGGGCTGAAACAGTTTTTTTCATCGAGCAAGTCCTCTCTAAGTGCTGGGGAAATAACACTTGATATACTAATGTGAATGGTTTAAATCCGGTTTAAAAATGTATATTTTAAATAATTTTACATGCTTATATACTTAACTCAGGTAGTCTCATTATTTTGAGGTTTAAAGCGATTATTAGATGGAGATTCTTCCCTATTAACAGCAAAAAACAGCGTCAAAATGCTTTACCTGAGCCAAGTCTACAAGCTAACTTATTTAATGGGTTTTGCCTCATATTCTATAATGAAACCATGTGATTTTCCGTCATGTACATCATTGTAAGAACTTAACATATGTGGAAAATCCCCCCAAGATGGCACTGGTTTATTTAGCTCACCATATGCTAAAACATTTTGGTTTCCAGTCGCATCATTTGGTTGATCATTAGGTCTTGGGTCCTCATCGCCATCATCTCCATCATGACACCAATCTTCATAGGTAAATTCTTCACCAGTCACCCATTTCCAGTTTTGATCATTTGCAAAATCCCCCATAGGTTGAAAACCGCCAAGGAAAGGTCCGTTCATGACGTAATTATGAGTCTCATCCCAGTGGAACCAATATTTTTCATCCGCTATAAGATTAAAAACGAAAAGATTTTCTTGTTCTGATGTAATCGTCGCCAGATATCCGCCTGCTTGCTCAGCCAACGCTTTAGCCTGAACCCAATTAATTCCTTTTTCAGTAACCAATATCGGTTCATACCAGTGAATGTCGCCGTTTGGCAATTTAAAGGATGACACCTCGTTACGCTCGATTGATACAGGTGCTGTTGCAAAAGTATATATTTTAACTTCCATTCCAACAGGGTTTCCATTTTCATCTAAACCATTTTCAGTATCTTTTTCAGTAGCGATACTTGACTGTCCGGCAATTCCC
>JBATHQ010000456.1:0-3262 GCA_049667005.1 Psychromonas sp. | reverse complement strand
ATGCAGCTGATATTTATTTTGAATGTTTTTGCTATTTTTTTTCTCGTTTCATTTGCCAGTTTTTGCGATGCCGACTCATGGCAAATAGTCAATGAATCATCCTTACCTGCTGATACTGCTTTAATGTTATTTTGTGTAAGCCAGTTGTCAATTTCATCCAAACTGATCCTAATGCCATACAATTTAATGAATCGCTTAGTTCTGCCGGTAATATAAAAAAAACCAGTTTCATCAAAGTAGCCAATATCCCCTGTTGCTAATAGGCCTTTTTGGTGATCGCCTTTCTGTAGATCCAGAGCGTTTTCTGCATAACCGAGCATAACGTTTGCTCCCTCATAAGTTAGCTCTCCCTCAACGAATGGTGTGGTGATCTCATTACCATGATTGTCATTCAAAAATAACCTACCATTGGGTATTGCTATACCGATAGAATTAGGTTTATCTGCGGCCATCTTTGCTGGGACGTAACTTATTCTGGGAGATGCTTCTGTTTGTCCGTACATGACAATAAATTGCTGCCCTAATGCATCGCATGTTTGATAAAAATAACCCAGAGTTTCTGTATCTAATTTTCCGCCAGCCTGTGTTAAATAACGAATTGACGCTGTATCAAAACGGCTATAGTTTAATCTTTTTAACAGTTGGTATGAAAAAGGTACGCCTGCTATTGTCGCTACCTGGTGTGTTTTTACTTTGTCCCAGAATTTTTGCTCTAGAAAACTATGGTCATTCAGCACAATACTGGCACCTGCATGTAAATGGGTATTGATAATGGATAATCCATATGAGTAACTCATGGGCAGTGTTGTAATTGTACAGTCGGTTTCTTTTATACCTAAATATTCGACGATAGCCCGAGTATTCGATGTAATATTTTCATGGGATAATCTAACTAACTTAGGGGAGCCTGTTGAACCAGATGTCGATAACAACATAGCTAAGTCGGAAGGGAAGTTATTTTTGTCGGTATTTAGCTCTTCGAGCGTCAGTTCCTTTAATAAATAGTTCGGTGCATAGGTCTCAATTAATTGTGTTAAAAAGCCGCTTTCAATTTTTGAGTCAATTAATAAAAAAGGATTTTTAGAACGAAGGCAAGCTAAATAACCGACAATGCTTTTATAACTATTTTTAACTTTCAAGAATACCAAAATCTGATGGTCAGGCAGTTTTTCAATAAAGCTTTCAATCTCATTATTGAGTTGTTGATAAGTCACAGGTTCGTTTAATTCATTAATCAACGCAATGTTATTTTTATTAATATGATTAAAAGACCAAAATTCACTGTTCATTTTCTTTGCACCTCAAATTGACATTCTGCTATCAACAGTCACGCTGCCCATTGCTGGGTCACTTTGATGGCTCAGGTTTTGCTAGTGGCCCAATAACAGGCTCTATCAGTAGTCCATTCCAATGAAGATAAGCTGTTGTTTTACGCTTGGCTTCAATGTCGTTGTAAATTCGTTGCGACAGTTGTTCAGAGATACCTAGCGTTTCACTCATTTCATTGATAGATAGATTGTGGTTATATGCCCACAGGGCAATATCCATTTTGTCATAGGGTAACGAGAAATAAAATTCATCTTGTCCTTGCGGCAGGCTATAAGTATCGGTAGACGGTACTGATTGACATATTTCTGGAGGTAATTTCAGGTAACGCGCTAAACTATAAACTTGCGTTTTATAAAGGTGGGCTATCGGTTTTATATCGGCCGCACCATCGCCATTTTTCACAAAAAAACCCTGATCATATTCAAGCCGATTGGGTGTACCAATAACGGCATAATTTAAACGGTCAGCATGAAAATATTCTATTGTTTTGCGAATACGCTGTTTGTAGTTGGTCGCAGCAACGACTTGCAGATATTCATTTAAGCCCATTCGCTCTTCCAATAATTTTTTGTCCGGTGTTTCTACGACCAAATTAAAATGATTGAACTGTCCCTCCTGACTGCCAGTGATGACTATTTTAGATTTCCAATCGCTAGTGTAATTCGGAAATATTTTTCGAATAGCTTGATCTCGCTGTTTATAACAACCGATAGCCTCCAGAGTAGAAGCAATATCAAAGAGTTCGTATTCAATGCCCAGTTGTTTTGCAACCTTCTGACCGAGAAAGCTACTTTTTCCTGACGAATCTTTTTCCGGTAATAATAGTGCGAACACTTTTTTTGGACCCACCGCTTTTACAGCTAGCGCGGCACAAACAGAGCTGTCTACTCCGCCCGATAGCGCAATAACATAACCTCTTTTATGCAAGTTGCTTCTTAAATTGTGACGCAGTTGTTCTGTGATTTTAGTAACTTCTGCTGTTTCATCTATTATAAGCTCGCTTTTAATATCCATGAGCATTCCTTTTTATATTATAAAATAGTCAGTTAGCTTACAGTCCTGTCACGTATCTTTAACAGCCGTAATGTTATGCCATATATTTTCTACTTGTATGGTATTAACACCGCCCCCTATTTTTAAATCATAGTCACCCACATTTTTTTACAAAAACCTTATTGGAAGAGGTTGGTTCTGTATCCATTGTTTTATTTTTAATGAAATTAACCAAATTATTTACTGAATCAAGGTTTTCCGGAACCATCTCCTGATCTGTTACGCTAATTGCAAATTCTTCTTCCAGAAAAAGTATGATCTCCAGAACTCCTGTGGAATCAATGATGCCTTTTTCTAAAAATGAATCGTTACTATCCAACTCTGATTGATCATCGGTAAATAGATAATTTTCTAAAATATAGCGGCGTATGTTAGCTTCTATTGTCATAATTTAACTCCAATTAATAAGTGCCATAAAAACAGCTTAATACCTTGATAAATTAGCTGCAAAGTTTTCTATAAAATGATAGTGCCAAACTTGAGTAGATAAGATACCGATAAAAGCCATATTATCTTTATATCCAATTGCATGTCCCGTCTTAATTTTAGCCATTAAAAGAGCTACTTTTTTTGCATCGAAATAACCGTATCGCGTGATACAAGCCTCACTGAGTAATTCATAAACGAAATCCGGTGTTTTGCCTGAAAAAAATGCGTCTATATCCGGGGCGCGGTAGGGTTGTTTATGACGTTGCACTATGCTTTTCGGCACATATTGCGCAACCGCTTTTTTGAGTAGGTATTTTTCATTAAGCACTTTCATTTTTATGTTGGGATGAAGCTGATTTGCAAATTCAATGACGCGGTGGTCTAGGAAGGGGAAACGTCCTTCGACTGAATTTGCCATCAACATACGATCTCCCTGTGAGCAGAGCAGGTA
>JBATHQ010000455.1:0-4139 GCA_049667005.1 Psychromonas sp. | reverse complement strand
GCCCTTATCCCTAGCTCAGGTAATTAAGAATACCGAGCCAATTGCAGATCTCCAACATATACGCAACTAAAAAACTTTTTTCACCGACCGTAGGTTGGGTTTGTTTAATGACTTTAATCCATATTTTCCTATGCTTCGCTGTCAAAATTCTTTCATGTCGTAACCAACGCAATTCACGGACAAGCTCTTCGATATGGATTATAATTTATCTCTTAATTTTGCCGCTCAATCAGCAAGTTTATTCGAGTGAGTCAATTCCACACCTATTACAGCAGGCTATGAATGAAACGAATGAAACAAAGATGTCAATGGTGTACTGAAGATCCTTTGTACATTGCTTACCATGATCAGGAATGGGGTGTACCCGTTCACGATGATCGCCTACTTTTTGAATTTATTATCTTGGAAGGCGCGCAAGCTGGTTTGAGCTGGCTTACCATATTGAAAAAAAGAGAAAACTATCGAAAGGCTTTTGCTGATTTTGATTACACGCAGGTTGCAAATTTTGACCAGGATGATGTCCAACGGCTTCTTGAAGATAGCGGTATTGTGCGTAATCGACTGAAGATTGAAGCTGCTATTAAAAATGCGCGAGGGGTAATCAATATTCAGGCAGAATTTGGCTCGTTGAGCGCTTACCTGTGGGGATTTGTTGACCATATTCCTAAACAAAATGAATGGATCTCGATTACGAGTCTTCCTGCCAAAACGGAAATTTCCGAGAAAATGAGCAAGGATTTAAAGAAACGCGGATTTAATTTTGTCGGGCCGACGATCTGTTACTCATTAATGCAGGCCGTCGGCCTGGTAAATGATCACACTCGCGATTGTTTTCGCTATCAAGAGGTTAAACAATTAACGCAAGCCTGCAGTGCAGATAACAGTAAATGATTGAATCGCTGTTTATGGATCAATCGCGAAAACGAGTTTTACTCGCACAGCGGTTACTAGCGGATAATTTAGATGGATGACCTTCGCTTCAGGAGATATTGAGCCACCGCAATGTTCACAACCTTGTCACTCGAAAGACCCCGAGTATATACTAATACCAAATCCATTAATTTTACATTCATTTATGCTTGTTAAAATGAATGCTAGTTAGACATAAAACTACGTTTTAGTCTTTGTTATTGATTTTGCAATTAGAACAACTAGTTACTGCAATCAAAGCCTTGCTTTCATCCATTTTCCCGGTGCCTAAATAGAACATCTAATTAGTGGGATTGGTATAAAAATACAATAACAGAAGGAGTGCTAATAATGAAAATTTCTAAATATTTCTCAATTATATTAATTGCTCTGCTGGCTTTTAGTAGTGGCTGTACTAAATCCAAATCTTCTAAAATCTACACAGAAAGTGAAGCGTTACAGGCAGCATCGGTTGAAGCCGCAACAGTGATCAGCGTTGAAGATGCTATTTTAAGGAAAGATGGCATGATTGTAGGTACTGCCAGTGGTGCTATTTTAGGGGGTATTGCTGCTAGTACCGTTGGTGGTGGTACGGGTAGAAACTTAGCAGTGGCCGCAGGCGTGTTACTCGGGGGGATACTAGGTAACTATGCAGAGCAAGGCCTTTCTGATAGGAAAGCTTCTAAAATTATTGTCCAACTTGATAGCGGTGATAGTTTTGCCATTATCCAGGAAGCGGATGTGGTTTTCACGGCTGGTGAGCGCGTTTATATTATTACCAATCGAAGTGATGGCATAAAACGTGTTTCTAAAATGTAAAATTCGCCGATGCTGTAATATTATCTTTTAAATCGTGAGGGTCTTTGGCACAGGGGGCTATGATCGAGTAGACTGTTCAAAACAATCAAACTATGTGCAATATCGTTACGACTTGAGTTGCAATGCCCATTGCTATTCAATGTCCAATGCGAATTATGTGCCACCCGCTGCGAGTCAACTGCGACGAAATGCGCGACTTGATATTCAAAATAAAACGCCTAGCCCGATGCCCTGTTAGCGGTTTGCTTTGCGCGCTTTTTTGTTGGCCTTATTGAGTTTTTTCCTATCGACAGACTTTTTGCCACTTTTTTGCGAAACCACACGGATATCACGCATTAACGCTTTGCCTTTCGGTGACTTAATAAACTGTATCGCTTCACTGCATCCCCCCGCTGCTGATTCTCTAATCAATGCCTTTAAACCATGTGCTGATTTTACTTGTTTATCTGCTCGTAGCTTCTGGCAAATAAGCATGGCAATATCAAACTGCATCTGTGCTTTGCTCTCTTCGCCGGCGCAATACAATGCTTTGCCTGCTATCTCTAACGCAAGTTCAGCATGCTGTTGATGGTCTTTTAATAAATTAAACAAGGTATGTTGATAATGCAGGAACTCAGGCAATTGCTGATGATTTTCAACCATGGCACTCAGACCTTCTGCTAACTGAGGGGGTTTTCCCCAATATCCCTGTAGATCACAATAACCTTTGAAATATTTGACACCATCACACTGCCGAGATTGCGCACTAATCAGGGCGGTTTTTACCTGTTTTTGTAATAATTCATTGTCTTTTTCCTGCTCCCAAGCTGCTAGTTTATAAGCTAAATCTAAGGTAAATGACTGTTTTACTTTTGCCGTTATTCCCTTATTTAACCAATATAGATACTGCTGCTGGTCTTTTGCGTAGTAATAGCCTTGTAGCTCTTCGATCGCCTGATGATTTGCTTTCTCAGCTGCCTGATGCATTAAATTCAAAGCACGTTGATGCTGAGCGTTTTGCAATAAATAGATGGCGTATTGGTATGCGACTTCACCATCATCATCATTTTTTAACGCCTCTTTGAAACAGCTTTCAACAGTGACACCATCCGGCAGTTGCAGTTGCTTATTTTTATAAACGGTTGCATATAACAACCAACTTTCCTGATGCCCCTGCTTATGTGCCCTTGCCAACCAGTAGGCTAAATCGTCCTGCAACAACTGCATTTTGTGTTTATTCTCTTTGCCAGACACGTCATGGTGCAAGCTTGCGTTGGTCATTTTATTAACGAAATGTTGCGCTAAAGCAAAAGTTGCTTCTTTATTCCCGGAAAGTGATGCGAAAACCTCCTCCTGCAAAGCAGGTTGTATCGGCTCCTGCCAGACGTTCTGCGAATCCGCATTTTGTAGATTTAGCTTATAAGCAAGATATTGCGTGATCTCCAATAGGCTTTTCATTAAGTTATCTAACTTATATTTACTTAATGTGTATTCACAGCCCCATGAGCCGTCATAACTTTGCGAAATATGGACGCTTTTATTGCCTTCAACGCGTAACTGATTAAGCGCATCCACAACGTAACCCGGCACTCTATTACAACTGGAGATCTGTTTAATTTTGTCAATCAGATCCCCCGTGACCGGTGGCCGCAGTTTGAACTTTTCACTAACTTCATGACACCATAACTCCACAAACATACGCGCTTTTAATAGGCAGCAAGAGTGGTCAGTTGAATAGTATTTTTCTATCTCCTGGCTTAAGCGATAAAGCCCCGGGAAGGAATGTTCGATAAACGCATAGTTATTAGTTTGAGGTATTGTTTCTGTTACGTATGCTAATTGGCCCATTTTTTATCCCCTTAAAAATTGTTTGAATTCATTAAGGTTAATAATAAGCAAGCCGAAAATTAGCTTGTGACATACAGGGAAGGAGTAAACGAGTCCATTGTTAATGCATCTTTTACCTTATTACGCGCAAGACTCCGCCAACGTTATGTTTTTCTTATTATCAAACGGTTATTACTATATAAGAGCATATTTATGCGTCTCAAAAGTTGATCATTAGATGATTTTAAGATTAACAAGTAATCAAAAGCCCCCTTTTTCATTTTTTAAAATGTAAATATTGACGTTTTTGCTTAGCGAAGAACATTTTTTCACGTATTCAGTTAATGACTGCGACAGATCCCACACCCCAAAATAATAAAAGATACCTGAGCATTAATTACATTCAACGCTATACGTCATAGGAAATAGAAGCTCATAGATGGGAGGTTGGGTTTGTTTGCCTTGATAATTATTTCGGTGCGGTTTGACTGCCAAATTACAAGACCTTACTCCATACTATTGCGATTTATGCGCCACGAGCTTCGAAGTTCGCAGCTAGAAGCTAAAAATCGACAGTTGTAGGTTGGGTCTGTTTACCTTAATGC
>JBATHQ010000454.1:0-1669 GCA_049667005.1 Psychromonas sp. | reverse complement strand
GCAGGCATTTCACTGCGAACCATTGTTGAACTCATTGTTTTTTTCTCCTCAGAAGTATTAATTTGGACATTAGATTGTTCAGCTTGCTTAGGTTTTCTTGGTTTTAACGCTACATCGCAACTCATAACCTTTCTCCGTTCTTTATTTAAACAGTCTTTCGACTTACGTATACTTTAGAATTAGAATAACCTAATTTAGAAAAGCATCAAGCTGTTAGTTTCTATTGTTTTCATAGGAATAACCTATCAAAAAACCCCAATTGATAGATGAGTTAAAAATTGAATTTGAAGATTTATGCAGGATTTTAAAGAAACGCTAAGTTTAGAGGAATAACACCTTATTATTAAGGCTCCCATCATAATGTCGACAATTTCAGCACTACGACTTAGTAAAGTAGTTGAAGTTAATTGACGAACAGCAAGGCTTATTTTAAGTAAAGTTAGGAGAGCTATCGGGCACAGAGACAGTCGCTATAGGCTGCCAGGGATAATTGAGTACTTGGATGATGCTTTCTGTTCGTTGATTGCGTAAAAACACCATTTAATTGGCGCATGAAAAGACGGTGTCAGCCATTAGTAAGTTCAGGTCTTGTGTTTTGTCCTGCAAAGCGAAACACAAGACTTGATATTTTCCGATGTTATTTAATTTTGTAGGCAAGCAAATAGCTGCTCTTCTAGCCTGTCGTCAATAATATCAGAAATCAGCTCAATACGGCTTTCGCCGCAATCATCCAGTGCAACCTCGCTTAATCCATCTGCAGTAAGGTTGTATCCAAAGCTCCCCTTTTCTGTAATAAAGACCGCTTTCATGCGTTCGACTTGCAGCCCCACCAGCAGTAACGCCAGCTTTTGATGATTAAAAATTTTCTCCGCTGAGAATCGCCACCCTACACTGTGAAAACCTTCGCCTTCATTTCTCGCTTTAACCACTCCACTTGCAGGCATTGGCGTTTCAGAAGCCAGTGGCTTACTATGGCCATGGTGATGATGATGCGAAGGTTGCTCATGAATACTCGTTGCTCCTGCAAATTTTGCAAAAGGGATCTCGCCATGTTGTGCGAAGATCACTTCCGTATTAGGGCGTCCGTGCCCGTCGACATAAACCTGCAGCTTCTCCTGGTCACCCTCTTGATATAGATCCTGCTTGTTACCCACCACTATATCAGCAATCGCAATTTGCTGATTAAAGATATCGTGACTGGTGTAACGGGGATCCGACAGTTTACGTGCATCCACCAAGGTGACGGTTTTCTGCAATAACAACACCTTGCGATAATGCTCCGATGACAGCACTTGCAGCACCTCTTTCGGATGGCCAAGTCCTGTAGGCTCAATTAACAGGCGGTCCGGCTTAGCTTGGGATAACAGCTGATTCAAGGCAACTTGCATAGGTAAGCCGGCCGCGCAACACATACAGCCTCCCGGTACTTCGCGAATGAAAACCTGTTGCTCTTCGCCGTGTTGCCCTTGCAACAAGCTACCATCCACACCGATTTCACCGAACTCATTGACCAACACCGCCCAGCGTTCATTGTCTGGCTTGTTTTTTAGTAAGTTCAGGATCGCCGACGTTTTGCCCACGCCCAGAAAGCCCGTCACTATGTTGGTGGGTACGCCCAGAATTAATTTATTATCAGAGTGCATTGGTAATTCTCCTATAGCCTGCACGA
>JBATHQ010000453.1:0-4942 GCA_049667005.1 Psychromonas sp. | reverse complement strand
GTAAACACCTATAATCCTCGCGCCTCTACTCTGTCATCCTTGTGGATTACAGTATTATTGTAACTTGCCGAGGCATTCAGTTAGCCGTAATTTTACGGTTAGTGAAAGCGTTCGCGATCAACGTAGGGTGTGCTTCAGCACCGAATAATGGCTTCACCCGTAAATTGTTTTTATACCGTTATTCCCTCGGTCTTTCTACATCGTCATTCCCGAAGTCTTTTGTCGGGAATCTCGCTGAGTTGAGTCGTAACCAGAGAACTTTACTCATTTGTTTCCCTGGGGCGCGGCCTTCAGTCCGCATATGCGCTCTGCGCATCCTCTTTTCAGTCCATATAAGAAATTAACAAATAAAAAAATGCGGACTGAAGGGCGCGCCCCAACACCGTCATCCTCGAGTTCTTTTATTGCCTCCGGCTTAGTTATTGGGCACGTAATTCACAAATTTTGGGGTGCAGTTGAATTCCTGAGTTTAATAAACAAGAACCCAAAGATTATAAATTTGATCCCAAACCAAATTGGCTGCGATTCTCCCATCCATTTTTCTTGCAGTGAACAAACACTTTCGCAAGAAAAATCATGGAGGATTTTTCTAATCTCAGCCAGTACATGGATGTAATGTCTGAGATGGTGCGTTAAAAAGTGATTGGGCAGTGCTAGATAAAAAAATGGCTTGGGCAGCTTTTCTTTTGGTTACTTTTCTTTGGCTGAGCAAAGAAAAGTAACACGCCGTCAAGGGCGGAACACACCCGATGAGAAAAAATGACTCTCGTATATTTTTTATAGATCAAAGGCTGACTCGTGTATAAGAGTCAAGCGTATCCACTCTAAATTAGGGGGCATCTTGAAATTTCAAATTAAATATGAGGAATATAATGCAAAAAACACTTGACACTATATTGGAGTAAAAAAGCAAATATCACAGCCAATTCCATCATCCCCTTAAACCCAGATGCTCTGAGCGACAGTGCCATCCTGTTGAACTATTTGTATCTATTCGTCACCCGATCAGACTGATAAAATTTAATCCGTTAGCTCGCCATACAAAGACAAAAAATAGCTTTCAAAAAGCCGTGATAGAATAACGCTACTTATTAAATCATCGGTGGTTATTTGTTTGCACAGAAAAAAAGTTAATGAAGTGGTTGATTCTTTAAAAGCAGAAACGGCAAGCATTACAGATCCTAACATTAAAAAAATCTTCACAGGCTTGTTTAGCCTGATCGAAGTGCTGGCCTGTGAAAATGAAAAACTCACCATTGATAACCAACAGCTCAAAAACGAAATAAATGAGTTAAAAGGTGAGCAGGGAAAACCCAACATTAAGCCGAAAAATAACAATAAAAAAGACATTTCATCTGAGCAGGAGCGTAAAGATGATGACGATAATAAGCCTGGAAATGGTGAGCCTCAAAACCCCAAAAAGAAAAAACGTAATCGACAACCTAAACTGACTAATATTAAAATTGACCGCAAGCAGCTGTGTGAGATTGATAAATCTATATTACCGTCAGATGCTATCAATAAAGGGTTTGCTTACACCGTCATTCAGGATATTAAAATTGTTACTGACAATGTTGAATATTACCGAGAAAGATATTATTCGCCATCTTTGAAAAAAATGTTTCTCGCTCCTCTGCCAAAAGGCGTTGCAAGTAAAGGTGAGTTTGGCGTCGGTGTACGTTCCCTTATTCCACTGTTTAAATCTGAGTGTCATTTGCCTGAAAGTGCGATATTAACGTTTTTTAGTAATTTTGGGATTCAAACGTCAGCCGCTTATATCTCAAATCAATGGACGAGCGGGTATGATCACTTTAACCAAGAAAAAGATGACATTGTTACTGCTGCAATTTCGAGTAGCAGCTATCACCAAATTGATGATACTGGCGCGCGCGTTAACGGTAAGAATCATTACACGCATGTGCTCTGTAATCCGTATTATTCTGCTTTTTTCACCACTAAACGAAAAGATCGACTCACCGTGTTGGATATCTTCAGAAACTTTGCACCACGAGAGTTTATTTACAATGACTACACCAATGAGTTGCTGGAGATATTTAAGCTGCCCCCAAAGCACAAGAAGCACATTGATACCTATTTTGATAAAAACATTGTGCTTGATGAAGTGTGCTTTGACAAAACACTGACAGCAATCAACCTTGGACCTCAGCAACAACGTAGAGTGAAAGAAGCGTTTGCTATTGCTGCATATCGGACGCAAACGGCAATTCCCGTTATTGGTTCATTGATCAGCGATGATGCACCGCAGTTTAAATTACTAACCGAAACGCTAGGATTATGCTGGGTACATGATGGCAGGCACTACAAGAAGCTAAACCCCATTCTCAGTGAGAATAAGGACATACTTGATGGATTTCTCACGCGATACTGGGCATTTTACCATCAACTTAAAGCCTATAAAGCGTCACCTACGCCAGCAGATAAAGAAGCGCTTGAAAAAGAGTTTGATGAGCTATTTACAACAGAGACTGATTACGTCCTGTTGAATGATCGCATTGCTAAAACGCTGGCTAAACGCACCCAGTTGCTTGTTTGTCTTGAATACCCCGAATTGCCATTACATAATAATGCTTCAGAATTGGGCGCGCGCGTTCAGGCTCGGGCAAGAGATGTCAGTTTACATACTATATCGGTAGCGGGTACAAAAATAAAAGATAGCCTGATGACGATAAGCCAAACCGCAAAAAAATTAGGGGTGCGTACCTACGAGTACATTAGAGACCGAGTAAGTGGTGAGTTCAAGCTTCCCTCACTCGCAGATCTTATTTTACAAAAAAAACGAACCGATGACGTGCTAATTCATTAGATCTGAGAGCAACGGTAACTATTACAGCAACCCACAAAAATGTCCATATTCAAGGCAGTGTATTATTCAATTAATGTACTACTTGAATGCTACCCCGTATTTTAGAGGGGATACTTCTTTGTTACTAGTACTAAAACCAATATTCAAACGAAAGCAGTGAGGATATAAATCTAATGTCGTAAAGTTTTCACCAATAAGCACATCAAGTTTTTTTATTAATGCAAGCTTTCTCAACTTTCGAGTATTTAAAAATGGGACTTCAATCCACAACACAAAGCCCCCCGTAGGCCGGCTTACTTTGCTATTAATAGGTAAATTTTTTTGTAAATAAGAGGTAAATAGTAAACTTTGTTGTTGTGTGTGTAAGCGTATTTTTTTTAGGTGATTAATATAATCACCACGTTTAATAAAATCTGCAATAGCCAATTGCATCGGAGTGCTTCCCCCTTGATTTGCAAGTAAACGTTTCTGCAGATATGCATTAAAATAACGGCCTGGTAAACACCATCCTAATCGATATCCAGCTGCAATCGTTTTAGAAATTGAACCACACCATAAAATATACCCTTTCCGGTCCCAATGCTTTGCTGGCAAAGGAATCACACCTTGGTAGCCTAATTCTAGGTAAACATCATCTTCAATAACCGGTATTTTATATTGCGCGGCAAGATCAGCTAACTTTTTCTTTTGTAATGCACTCATTGAAATTCCTTGTGGATTCATGTGAGAAGTGCAAAACAACCCTGCTTTTATCGTCCCAAGTTGCATCTGTTTTTCTAACTGCTCAAGATCAATTCCTTGTTCAACAGATGGGATCTCTACAACACGGCGGTTCATTCCACCTAATAAATCTAATAAGCCACTGTAACATGGTGAACTAATTGCGACTGCATCACCGATATGAGTTGTAACTTCAATAGCATCACAGATCGCATCTAAACATCCATTAGTGATAACACATTGTGTATCTGAAAAATGAAAATCTATACTTTTAAAATGCTTACTGAGACTATCCCGTAATATTTTCTCTCCCTGTGGATCAGGATAATCACTTAGTTGAGCGCCTTGTTGTTTCATTGATCGACGAAAGCTCAGTTGTAACTTATTTATTGGAATTAATTCAGGGTCGTAGCATGCAATACCTAATGGGCTTGGGTTACTAAATGGGTTATGCAGCTTAGGCGCCTTTGGTTTAGTTGCTGAGCTTTGAAATGAAACTAAAGTAGGTGGTTCAGGTTTATCAGTTAGCAGAGATTTTTGTGCGACATAATAACCCGACTGGGGTTTTGCGATTAACCAACCTAAAGACTCTAAATGCTGATAACAATTTAATGCCGTTGTCATACTGACATTGTGTTGTAACCTGAACTTACGTAATGAGGGCATTTTACTATGTAAGGCTAATTGCCCCGATTCAATCTGTTGCACACACTGCTGAGCTAATTCAATATAGAGCATAAACTGTACCCTGCTAAAAGTTTATTTTTGTATCTGTTCTCTTTACAAGTTTACTGGATAATAACAACTAAATCAGCAATAGCCATTAGTAATGGGCACAAACAAGAAGGAAGATATACATGGAATTAGTGTTACAAATTTGGGGAGGCTTATTTTACCTTGCCAATAAAATACTGTTTGCGCTTTCTGAAGGTAAGCCTAAGAATATAAAAAAAGACCTTAAGATTAAAGGTTGGGCTATTTATCTTCTCGGTGTTCCCGCTTGGGTAACTATATTAATTAGCCACCAAAATTGGATTGCTGCATCTATTGAAGCAGGTGGAATTCCCGCCATGTTATTGGGGTTGTATAGTACTTATCATGATAATCAAAAAGAAAATAAATGGTTTAATAAGCTTGTCGCGTTATGTACTTATTCATCTCTAGCATTTGGACTTATTTTTAGTGTTATCCATCACGGTGGAATAACCTCTATTTCACAAGTTTTAGAGGTAGGTGTGATGCTCGGCTTTTTGCTAGGTAGCTACTCCATAGCGAAGAATAATCCTGTAGGCTGGTTCTTCTTTATGCTGATGAATTTAAGTATGGCTACATTGATGCTACTACAAGATAAGCCGATACTAATGGCGCAACAGTTAGTTTCATTGTGTTTTGTAATAT
>JBATHQ010000452.1:0-1630 GCA_049667005.1 Psychromonas sp. | reverse complement strand
CGAAAAGGTCGTGCAGGTATTTCCTGATATGATCAAGCGTTCTGTACCCGGTTATGAAAAAATCATTAACAGCATCGCCATGATCACTAACCGCTGCGCGCAGGAAAACAGCAATCTCTATGACCTTGGCTGCTCGTTAGGCGCGGCCACCCTGTCAATGCGCCGCGGGTTGAAGGATAAAAAAGGTTGTCAGATCATTGCCGTTGATAATTCTCAAGCAATGGTTGAGCGCTGCGAACAATATATTCACGCTTATAAATCTGATATACCGGTTGCGGTGCTCTGTGATGATATCTGTAATATTCACATTGAAAACGCATCACTAGTAGTATTAAATTTTACCCTGCAGTTTTTAACCCCGGAAAAACGTCTGAGCCTGCTCACTAATATCTATAAAGGCTTACTGCCCGGCGGCGTATTAGTATTGTCGGAAAAATTTGTCTTTGAAGATCCGCTTAGCCACCAGCTATTAATCGATCTGCATTTAGACTTTAAACGCAGTCAGGGTTACAGCGAACTGGAAATCAGCCAAAAACGCGCATCATTAGATAATGTCTTAATCGCCGATACCGTTGACCAGCATTATCAGCGTTTACAACAAGCCGGTTTTACACATAACAATCTCTGGTATCAGTGTTTTAATTTCGGCTCGATAATCAGCATTAAATAATTTAATTTCATTAACAAGGTTGTCCATGATCGACTTTACCAACTTTTACAGCATCATCGCTAAAAACCGCTTAAGCCATTGGTTGCGTACCCTGCCCACGCAATTGCATGATTGGGAAAATATCCATGTGCACGGAAAATTATCCGGCTGGATAAGGGTATTAAATAAACTGCCGGATATTCATACTGAGCATATCGAACTTAAGCAGTCAGTCGAGATTGGGTCCGGTGATGAATTATCGCCCGGTGAGAGTAAAAAGCTGGAGAATTTATTACAAAAATTCCATCCCTGGCGCAAAGGCCCGTTTTCTATTCACGGCATCCATATTGACACCGAATGGCGCAGCGACTGGAAATGGGATCGCCTGTTGCCGCATATCAGTCCGCTTAAATATCGTTATGTGTTGGATGTTGGCTGCGGCAGTGGTTACCATATGTGGCGGATGCGCGGTGAAGGCGCTGAATTTGTGGTCGGGGTGGATCCGAGTGAGCTGTTTTTATGCCAGTTTGAGGCAGTACGTCATTTTGCCAATAAAGATCAAAATGTGCATCTATTACCTTTAGGTATTCAAGAACTTCCTAAGTTGGAAGCATTTGATACGGTATTTTCAATGGGGGTTTTATACCACCGAAAATCCCCCATGGATCATATTACTCAACTACAGGATCAATTGGTTGAAGGAGGTGAACTGGTGTTAGAAACACTGGTCATTGCCGGCGATGAAAATGCCGTGCTGGTGCCGCAGGATCGTTATGCAAAAATGCGTAATATCTGGTTTTTACCCAGCGCGCAGGCACTGAAACTCTGGCTTGAAAAGTGTGGCTTTGAAGATGTGCGCATTGCCGATATTAATGATACTTTAACGGGTGAACAGCGAAGTACTGCCTGGATGACCAATGAGTCCCTGGAAGATTATTTAGATCCTAAGGATCCCAGCAAAACCGTTGAAGGCCATCCCGC
>JBATHQ010000451.1:0-2832 GCA_049667005.1 Psychromonas sp. | reverse complement strand
GTTGTTTAAAAATATCAGCCCACACCAGTAATGCACCGCTAGATCCGGTTAATCCTGTACTGCTATTATCATCTTTTCCTAGCCACACGACAGCCATCATATCTCCGGAAAAACCGGCAAACCAACTATCGCGAAGATCATTTGTTGTACCGGTTTTACCCGCCACAGCGAATCCCGGTAATAGCCATTCAAGTGACCTGGCAGTACCCTCATGGGTCACAGCCTGCATCGCGTGGTTAAGCAGATAGATGGATGCAGGGTCAAAGCGCTTATCAACTTCCAGAGGATAACGCGTTAAGACTTTACCACTAGGATCCACAACCGCATTGATCGCCATTAAAGGGGTATAGAAACCGCCGGAAGAAAGCGTTTGATACATCTGCGCAACCTCTATCGGTAACAAGTCTACTGCGCCTAATGTAACCGAAGGTAATGCGGGAAAACTCTCCTCAACACCTAAGCGGTGCACGGTTTCTACCACTTTATTGATGCCGATAGTAATACCCAAACGAGCGGTTGCCTGGTTATAAGAGTGAGCAAGGGATTTGTATAACAATACCTGGCCATGATCCTGGCGATCATAATTTTTCGGTGTCCACGGCTCGCCATTGGGGGTAAGTAAGGTATATTGATCGTCGTTGAGCGGTGTAGCAAGGGTATAATCAGGCTGTTCCAGCGCCGTTAAATAGACCGCAGGTTTAAGCAGTGATCCAACTTGACGACGGGCATCTAAAGCACGATTAAAACCAGCATAACGGCCATCCTTACCACCAAGAATTGCAATGACCGCCCCGGTATCCGGTCTTGTTATAACCACCGCACCCTGCAGTTCCGCGCTTTTGTCTTTAGACTTGTTTTTATCTATGATCGAAGCGAGACTTGACTCAGCACTCATCTGCACCAGAGGATCAAAGTGGGTGAAAATAGCCAATCCGTTGGAGTTAAGATCTTCAACTTTGTAATCTCGCTGCAATTGGCGGCGCACCAGATCCAGATAAGCGGGATAGCGGCGACTGTCAGCAGCACTTGGACCACCAATGCCTAACGGGCTTTTTTTAGCCTGCGCAGCTAACTCAGGCGCTAAACGCTCTTCACGTACGGCAACGTCTAAAACCAAATTACGGCGCTCCAAAGCACGCTCAGGATTTCGCCATGGGTTGTAATAACTGGCACCTTTTACTAAGGCAACCAGCAGTGCCTGCTGATCTAGCGATAAATCAGACAGAGGACGATTGAAATAATACTGACTTGCAAGACCAAAACCGTGAATTGCCCTGGGTCCATCCTGGCCAAGGTAGATTTCGTTAATATACCCTTCCATAATCTCAGATTTGCTAAAATGCACTTCCAACAATACCGCCATTAATGCTTCTTTAGCTTTACGGGATAACGTTTGTTCAGAACTAAGATAATAGTTTTTCACCAGTTGCTGGGTCAGTGTTGAAGCACCTTGAGAGATCCCGCCTGCTTTTATATTACTGACTACCGCACGTGCAATTCCGCGCAGGGAGATACCAAAATGGCTGTAGAAACTGTTATCCTCGACGGCCACCAGCATATTCTGTAACGATTCAGGCACTTCTGACAGTTGCACCAATAAGCGGTCTTCATGGTGAGAAGGATAAATACCCCCGATCGCAACCGGCTCAAGACGTAATAATTCCGCTCCGTCATCACTGGAGATTTGTGAAATAATGCCATCATTTAAGCGTAATGATATTTTTCGAGCAGGCTCAAGTTCGTCGCTGAACTGAAAACCAGGTGTATATAACGTCACGTTATTACCACTGATCGAAGCCTGACCAGGCTTTTCAGGACGAGAAACAAAACGGTAACTGAGCATGCCTAATTCAGTTTTAAGATCTCTTAGCGATAACTCAGCCCCTTCATATAACTCTAATGGTCGTGCATAAACCGTTGACGGGACAGACCACTTATTACCTGTAAAGGTGGTGCGGATAGTAGAATCCACATAAATGATAAAGATCAATGCTACCGCAGAAAACACAAACAGCAGCTTCCACCAGAATGATAATTTGGATTTTTTATTCTTTACATTTGTTGTGGCCACATCTACCTCTTTAATAAATCTTTGCAATACAGTTTATTGCAATTCGACTAAACCTCATCTGCAAGGTTATTTATACAATGGGAAATACCGATAATTATAGGCATCAAGATAAGCAAGTTCATTATATTGTTTAAATCAAATCGAAAAAAGTTTAGTTAATTAACCAGAAAATTTTCGAACCCACTTAATACCTGTTGCTAATATCTTAACCAGCACATTGTATATCATAAGAGAGTGATTATAACAGCGATACCATTGCGCTTAATTAAATGGTCAAAAATTGCGTAGGAAAATTAATGAAATCAACTATACCCATGTTACTTCAATATGCTTTGTGATCTTAAAGTGACATGGGTATATAGGTGGTAGAAGTTTTAATCAGTGTTATCAACAATTACGCGCTAGTGTAACGGTAATGTTCATTTTTGTGCAAAGGTCGCTAAGTTATAAACAAAACGAATAATCAGATCATTTATCTGACCATTTATCCAGAGCTGTAGTGTCAGACTCCCGGGCATCAACCCAATAGCTTTCACCTTCAGAGTTGCACTCTTTTTTCCAGAATGGCGCCTGCGTTTTAAGGTAATCCATAATGAATTCGCAAGCGGCAAAGGCCTCTTGACGATGCGTACTGGCAATACCCACAAAAACGATTTGTTCACTTAACTGTAACTCACCAACCCGATGGATCACCGTACACGCCTGAATATTCCAACGCTGCTTTGCCTGTTCCACAATTTCAGTTAATGCCTTTTCGGTCA
>JBATHQ010000450.1:0-1570 GCA_049667005.1 Psychromonas sp. | reverse complement strand
AAAAAAGTTTCCTGTTTATTTCATTTTTCAAATGAATATCATAACCCCTTCATTTAAAATACGATAAAATAAAACCATAATATTTTATATTGATTAATCGAGTAAATAAGCGCGTCAATATTGCTCTGCACTGTTTCAATCGGCCAGCTCATCCAACTGTTTAAACCGCTTTAGCGAGCCACTAAATGGTGAAGAACAGGATGTTATCAACAATCAATACAAAATCATTATACCTCCCCTTTTTTTCAGATGAGTTTGCATATGGATTTTTCGCTACTACTTTTTATTGGTACTGCATTTACCTTCGGCATGGTGGTTAACTTCACCACCCTCCCGCCGATGGTCGGTTTTTTATTAGCGGGATTTGTACTTAATTTTTTTGGTTTTGAATCGACTGAAGGTTTAGTCACGTTGGCGAATTTGGGGGTTACCTTATTACTCTTTTCAATCGGCTTAAAACTAGATATTCGCACCCTTTTTAAAGGAGAGGTTTGGGGGGGAGCCAGTATCCACATTATCACCAGTATTGTTTTTTATACCCTGTTCTTATCGACCTTAAAACTTATTGGCCTGATGTTTTTCATCGACTTAGGCATAATGGAGGTAGTGCTTGTCTCCTTTGCATTAAGTTTTTCAAGCACCGTATTTGCGGTAAAAATTCTCGAAGAAAAAAGTGAAACAAGCTCGCTTTATGGCCGGATCGCAATCGGTATTTTAATCATGCAGGATATTTTTGCCGTCTTGTTCCTGACCATTTCACTCGGGCAAATCCCCTCCATTTGGGCACTGGCCTTATTAGGATTGCCACTGATACGCCCTCTTCTGTTTAAACTACTGGATCGTGCGGGTCATGGTGAATTATTAGTATTATACGGTTTCTTTTTAGCCTTAGTAGTGGGCGCCGGTTTATTTAAACTGGTTGGCTTAAAAGCAGATTTAGGTGCTTTAATCGCAGGCATGTTACTGGCCAGTCACCCAAGTGCTAAAAATATGGCTAACTCGCTATTTAATCTAAAAGAGCTGTTTTTAATCTGTTTCTTTTTGAATATCGGTCTGGGCGGATTGCCTAATACAGGTCACTTAATGGTTGCGGGCATTTTATCCATTTTGTTAGCAGGCAAAATTATCCTTTATTTCTTTACCTTAAGTCAGTTTAAATTACGCTCCCGAACTTCACTGTTTGCTTCTTTTTCATTAGCAAATTACAGTGAATTCGGCTTAATTGTCGCCTCTCTCGCCACCGCGAAAGGCTGGTTATCTCAAGACTGGCTAATTATCACCGCCATTGCCGTTTCACTTAGCTTTATTATCGCCGCGTTATTAAACAAATATGCTGATGATCTATACCGGCGATTCAGGATCCCTTTAAAACGTTTTCAGGCAACACGTTTGCATAAAGATGACCGTCCGGTGCGGGTAGGTGATGCAGAAATATTAGTGCTAGGCATGGGCCGTATTGGCACCGGCGCATACGATACATTGAAAAAAAGCTATGGTGAACTGGTCATGGGTATTGATTACGACCATCAAAAAACGCTATCACACCGCACCCATGGAAGGCGAGTGATCA
>JBATHQ010000449.1:0-5156 GCA_049667005.1 Psychromonas sp. | reverse complement strand
GGGTTAACCCGGGAAAAATCTGTACACCGTTAAACTCGGATGATCTGCTGGTCAGCGTCGATGCGGTAAAACGCGGAACCTTTGATCGACAAATTCCGATTGCGGTGCGTGAAAGCTTTAAAGAGAGTATCGACTGTAACGGTAACGGCTTATGCTTTAACTACGATACTAAATCACCGATGTGCCCATCGGTTAAAGTGACTAAAGATCGCCGTCATTCGCCTAAAGGCCGTGCGGGTTTAATGCGTGAATGGTTACGTCAGTTAGCCAATAATGATATCGATGTATTACAGCTGGAAAAGGACCTTTATGCGGGTAAAAATGCCAGTGTATTCAGAAAATTTACTAATACGCTGGCTAAACGTAAAGGTGAATACGACTTTTCCCATGAGGTGATGGAAGCGATGCAGGGCTGTTTAGCCTGTAAAGCCTGTACAAGTCAGTGCCCTATTCAGGTTGATGTGCCCACTTTCCGCGCGCGCTTTATGCATCTTTACCATGGCCGTTATTTACGTCCGGTGAAAGATTATTTTGTCGCTTATGTTGAGCAGTACGCGCCGCTGATGGGTAAATTGCCGGACTTTTTTAACTTTTTTATGGGCATGAAACTGACCGCTACACTCACCGAGAAATTTGTCGGTATGGTCGATATTCCGCTGCTTTCCAGCCCGACGCTGGCATCTTCACTTAAAAATAAAGATGTGCTTGAGTTTGATTTAAGCAAACTGCAGGCATTAAGCGCGGCTGAACGTCAGCAGTATGTGTTGATAGTGCAGGATCCTTTTACCACCTATTATGATGCTGATGTGGTCAGAGATGTGGTCTTAACCATTAAAAAATTGGGCTACAAACCGGTTATTCTGCCCTTTAAGGCAAATGGTAAACCGCAGCATATTAAAGGTTTCTTAGATAAATTTGCTAAAACGGCGAAAGATTCGGCTGATTTTTTGAATCAGATGGCAACACTGAATATTCCGATGGTCGGGACAGATCCGGCAATGGTATTGTGTTACCGTGATGAGTACAAACAAGCGCTGGGTGAAAATCGTGGCGATTTTAATGTGCATCTTTTTCAGGAGTGGTTGTTGCCGCGGTTAAGCGGCGATAAAAAAGCCTTAAGCAATAAACAGTATTTCTTATTCGGCCATTGTACGGAGGTGACTGCAGAGCCGACCTCCAGTGGCGACTGGGCGAAAATATTCAACCACTTTGGTGCGCAATTAACTAATGTGCCCGTGGGCTGTTGTGGTATGGCCGGGACCTACGGGCATGACGCAACGAAACTTGCGGACTCAAAAGCGATTTACAGCTTAAGCTGGGAATCGGAAATTGCTAAACGTGAACGCGCTTTCTGTTTAGCGACGGGTTATTCATGCCGCAGTCAAGTGAAGCGTATTGAAGGACAAACACTGAAGCATCCTGTCCAGGCGCTGTTGGAAATTTTATAACAGAAGGTGATGGGCAGATGCCGATTTGGAAAAAAAACACCGATTTAGCGCGCTTAAATGCCACCAGTGAAAATACATTAACCGCCCACTTGGGGATTTTATTCACCGAAGTGGGGGATAATTATTTTCGCGGTACAATGCCTGTCGATCAGCGCACGGTGCAGCCTTTCGGGCTGTTACACGGCGGCGCATCGGTTGTTTTAGCGGAAACCTTAGGCAGTGTTGCCGCTAATTTGGCCGTGCCCGACGATAAGATTTGCGTTGGCTTAGAGGTGAATGCGAACCATGTTCGCAGCGTTAAATCCGGGTTAGTTACCGGCACCGCAACCGCTTTGCATATCGGTTATACAACACAAATCTGGTCGATTGAGATAAAAAATGCAAGACAGCAACTGGTGTGTACCTCGCGACTGACCATTGCGGTGATCAATAAACCTGTCACACAATAACGCAGTAAAGCCTGTCTGACGCGGTTAAATGGCTGCAGCGCGGCTTAATTAGCGTCAACAGTTAAAAGTAGCCTGGTGGTAATTGACCGCCGGGCCAATAAATAAAGAGAAAGTTATGATTAAAATTGGTGCTTATAATGAGCTCACTATTATCAAGCAAGTAGATTTCGGTATGTATCTTGACGGCAAAGAAGAGGGCGAAATTTTATTACCCCGCCGTTATGTGACCAACGATATGCAGATTGGGCAAAAGGTGTCGGTTTTTTTGTATTTTGACTCCGATGACCGTTTGATTGCCACCACACAAAAACCCAAAGCAGAAGCGGGACAATTTGCATCCTTAAAAGTCATTGATACCAATAAAGCGGGCGCTTTTTTAGACTGGGGATTGCCGAAAGACTTGTTAGTACCTTTTAACCAGCAAAAAATCCCGATGAAACAGGGCTACGGTTATGTCGTTTATATCTATCAGGACGATATCAGTGAGCGCTTAGTCGCCTCTTCTAAATTGGATCGTTTTTTAGACAGAGAGGAAGCTTGTTATAAAGTCGGCGATAAAGTGGATTTGCTGATTGCAGAAAGAACCGATCTTGGTTTTAAAGCGATTATTAATGATAAGCATTGGGGGGTTTTATTCCCAAGTGAAGTCTTTGGTGATATGGGCATTGGTAAAAAATGCAAAGGTTATATCAAACAGGTGCGTGAAGACGGGAAAATTGATTTGACCCTGACCCAAGTAGGGTATGGCAAAATTGATGCGTTAGCAGAGCGGATTATTCAGACCATGAAACTGCATCAGGGTTACCTGCAACTTTCAGATAATAGTTCCCCTGAACAAATTGCCAAAATTTTAAAAATGAGTAAAGGTAATTTCAAAAAAGCAATTGGTCAGTTGTACCGTAAAAAGCTGATTAATATTGAAGAGAACGGTATTCGATTAATCGAGTAATCTGCTTTTTATACCCAGCAGAATCAGCTACAAAAAAGGCCGGTCGTGTGAACGACTGGCCTTTTTAATATTGATCAGCCTGATCTCGGGATAAGCAGTGAACACCGCATTACGTCATCTTTGATTAAAACACCTCGATGACGTAATTGAAGCGCAGAGCCTTTACTCTTAGCTTAAGTTAATCAGCCGACAAATTGTTAAGGTTGCTCGGTTGCTCTTTTGCCTTGACCACTTCATGGGAAACAATATGTACTTCCCGTTGTGGAAACGCAATCACAATGCCCGCAACTCTAAAACGTTTATCAATCTCTTTATGTATTTCGGTAATGGTGCGTAAACGATCCCGCTGTTTAGCGACATATGTTCTTAAATTAAGCGATAAACAACTCTCTGCAAATTGTTCAAAACTAACATAAGTTGCAGGCTCTTCAATAGTACGTGCATTGTCCTTAGCCACTTCCTCGATAATTTTCATGGCTAATTCTACGTCACTGCCGTAAGCAATACCGATGTTTATAATGATGCGTACAGTCTCATCGCTGAGCGTCCAGTTAAGCACTCGTCCGGTAATTAACTCTTTATTGGGTATCAGCAGCTCTTTTTCATCAAAGTCTCTGATGGTGGTTGCTCGAATACGAATACGGACAACGGTACCGGATAAATTTTCTGAGCCGCCTATGGTAATAACATCGCCCACGCGAATCGGACGTTCAAATAATAATATCAAGCCACAAATGAAATTGGCAACGACTTCTTGTAGCCCGAAACCAATCCCGACGCTTAGTGCCGCAAACATCCAGCCCACACGAGCTGAACTTATACCCAGTAAGCTCATGGTGATAATAATAGTAATGATCACGGTACTGTAACGCGTTAATGTGACAATCGCATAACGCGATCCCGGACTTACTTTACCGCGTTTAAGTAAGATAATATCCAGCAAAGAGGGTAAATTCCGGGACAGTATATAACCTGCCAACATCACTATAAGGGCGGTTAAAAGGTCAATAAGTGTCACTGAAACCTGCAGCTCTTTACCGTCAACAATTAAGCCTTTACTCCATAGGTCTATACCAGAAAGGAAGTTTAAGGCGGGTAACATCTGTCCCCATATGCCAATTAATCCTAGTATAGCCAGCACACCCGCTGCGGCATTGATCAGTCTTTTAGTGTCACAGTCTAATGTTTTTAAATCGATTTGATGCTCTAATAACTCCTCATGGCTTAAATCATGCGCCTCACTCCCTGTTGATTCAGCGCGCTCCATTTCAGCTTCTCGAGCAATCACTAAATTGTCATAGGCCAGCCTTCTGCTGGTAATTAATAACCAGCGTTTTAAAAATGAACGGAAAGCCCAAACAATCGCGGCAAAGAAAATAGAAAAATAGATGCGATCACTAATAACACCGGCTGTATAGGTATACCCGGCTAAAAACATAATCACTATTGCGACGGGTAAACACAGGGTTAATAAATAAATCAATTTTCGAGTTTGAAAGGCCGCTTCTGAGTAAGTTAATTGTGCCTGATAGATCAAACCGCGTTTGGGATGCAAAATGCTGACCATGATGATCACCATTATCGACATCACGGCGGAATGACTCAATATGACCAGAGAGCCGCCCAATGTTGCCGGGAGTAAGTTGATCGCGCTGAGGGTAATAAAATAACAGGGAATCGCAAAATAGATAAATAAATTCAGTTTTCTGACTAATTTTAAAAGACCTTTGCTGGTTCGTTCAAAATGTATCTCTGCAACGCCTTTGCTGCTACAGAGGATTTTTAAAAACTGCGCCGCAAATAGAGAGATAGCAGTATAAGTGCCGGCATTCGCTAATTCGATGGCATTTATCGATGCGCTTTCCGGAAGTTGTAAAACCCAACTGAAAGCGAATAAGATGATCCCCCACGGCAGTGCTAATAAAATCGTATAAATTAACGCGTTGACAGTGAGCAGGATGCTATCTTGTTTAGGATTGCCGACCTTTTCAGCACAAAGCCGTAATGCCGCGAATAGATTACGGCGCATAAATAATAAAAACAGTGCCAGCAAGCAGGGAATAACAAGGATAAATATCTGCGGCGTGCTAAGGTTTTTGTAGTTTAACAGTTCATTTTTCAACTGGGTCAGATAGTCTTGAAGTTCATCGGGCAGTTGGGTAAATAGGTTAAAGTTAAGCGCGGTGCTGCTTTTTAGCCAAAGCAGATGCTCGGTTAAATAATCATCATAGTCTTGTGTTTTGGTTATTAATTGCAGATATCCGGCTGCTAAATCATATAATCCACGCTGTTGCACCTGATCATTGCTTA
>JBATHQ010000448.1:0-5049 GCA_049667005.1 Psychromonas sp. | reverse complement strand
GCATAAGCGGCTGCTTTTTTCATTTCATCTTGTGTCATAGTCCCGTTTTCCTGTTTTCATCATATGCGATATATAATACCCATGTTACTTCAAGATGCTTTGTCAGGCACAAGCTCGGAGACCAGAGCAAGACGCAACATGATTGCCTTTCCTGAGATTAACTTCGTTAGTCCACTATCGGTAGGTGTAAATGCAAGCATTTAACACCTTTAATGGTTATTCCCTTTTCGATTGGTGCAACGCAGCGCTGGTTTTCGAGCCCGCGCCCCTATAGGGCAAGGCTAATTGTACCAATCTGCGTTGTTATAAAATCTCTATGTAGAATAACTATACTTCTATTTTATGCCTAGCATCTCGGCACAATTTGCCTTGCTGACTTTGCATCTTGAAGTATCATGGGTATAAAGTGGCACAGATTATACCCAATCCAATTCAGTTATCCATGGGATAATGGCTAAATACTGGGATTTAAAAACCTGAACATCAATGTGTCATAATAATTATTCTTTCGGGAGAATGCTTACCAGTTAAAATGTTTGGAGGGGGTAATTATCTCCGGCAATGGCACATCCCACTCTGCAATGGGCAATTCCGTGACCTGTTGGCAATCGTGGGCTAAACCGATGGGATAAGGGCCGCTTTTATCTTTAAACCAGGGCGCAAGCATTCTATCGTAATAACCGCCTCCCATCCCGATCCGGTTTCCTTGCCCATCAAATGCGACCAACGGAGTAAAAACAAGATCTAAATCGCCTGCCGGACAAGTGTGTAACTGATCTAATTTAGGTTCGATGATCCCGTAGCGGTTGAGCACCATTTCTGTCATAGGGCTGTACTGCAGGAACAATAGATGGCCTTTACTAAAAGGGTGCACCACGGGCAGATATATTTTTTTATTATTTTCCCAGCACCATTCAATAAATCTCAGGGTATCTATCTCACCATCGTGAGCCAGAGTAACTGATATTTTTTCAGCCTGTTGCACTCGCGGATGTTTAATTAAACGGGTGAATAATCTGTCAGCATCTGTTTTTTGCTGCTCGCCTGAAAGATCGCGTCTTAATATGCGCATCTGATTGCGTATTTCTGTGCGTGAAAGCGGGGTGGTTGTTTTATTCATAAGATTAATGTTAATCCTTCTGGGAGTATTAACACTGATAATACCAAATCCATTAATTTTGTATTCATTTATGTTTGTTAAAATGAATGCTAGCTTCGTTATTGATTTTACAATTAGAACAACTAGTTACTGCAATCAAAGCCTTGCTTTCATCCATTTTCCCTGTGCCTAAATAGAACACCTAATTAGTGGAATTGGTATAATAACTTTTTAGATGGCATTAGTCAGGTTGAATCAAGATATTTATACTTGCCCATAATCAAATTAGATAAACAGCGAAAAGATGCTTACAAAATGGCAACGCTAAGAACCCTAAGTATGATTAATTTAAACCGCGGAAAAGAACAAAAAAGGGGGGAGACTGTTTACCTGAACGTTAACGCCAAGGCGTTAATCTGTCTGGCTTTTGTTCGATGAAAAAACAAAAGGTGGTTTGATGAAAAAAAGTGACCCAAGGATATCGTTTTTGACTGTTGACCTGAACCCGAAGGTTAAGGTAGGTGTCTTAGTGTTTGCCGTAGGCTTCTCGATACGAGCCGAGCTTGCACAATAGCATTCAAGCCAAGTCACCGGGATTATACTTATCGGCTCAGAGACGTAGTCAAGATGAGCGAATACCCGAGGGTCTATATAACCTTAACCCAGTTTCTCGAGTTTGAAAAGTATTTTCTCCGCAGAATGTCGAACTTGTTTCAGAGTTGATATTCTTTTTTTGAATAGATGATTTAAGTTTCCGAAAATAAATATGCATCGCTTATTTCCAGCCATTCCTGACTTTTTTCGGTAATACTAAATCAATCGAGTCATTGATTTTTTGCAGGCGTTGTTCGAGTCTTTGTGCATGCTCTTGATGTTTTTTTCTTTCGACATTCAGTTCATGGCAGAAATTTAATGCCGCTAATACAATGACTTGTTCATTACGCAGCGTTCTTGAACCAGTTTTAATGCTTCTGATTTTTTCGTTAAACTGATCGACGCTTTGTTGAAGAGCTAATTCCTCTCCTTCGGGGCAAGCTATTTTGTATTGTTGACCTAAAATGGATATATCAATATGTGCCATGGTTAACCCGTGAAATGTAAATTTAAAATAAGCTTGGGTATATACCCCAATTACTTGGAAATGCAAGCGTCAGTGAACAGATAAATGATGAAATTTCAGGCAGAAAGCTGATGATTTGGTTATTTTAAATCAAAATCTTCTAACAACAAAAATTATCGTTTATCGCCTTGCCTTCAGGATATTCGCCGAAAGCCTGCACTGCGCGGTAACAATTGATGATCAAATAACCATTCTCATCATGTTACGCCTTGTGCCATCATCTGGACGAGCTGCTGAATCAGCATTTTCAAGTAGTTTAAGTATAATTGTTAACAAGCTCGAAAATAACATAATAACTTAGGAACTATAGCTATCAAGTTATCAAGTTTCAAGTAGTTACTAGCGACAATATTTTCAGGATGATAGTATTAACTATTCATATTTTATTTAATCGGTGAGTAAAGCGAATGAGCGATGAATCCCTACCAAGTTTTAACAAAATAACGCACACTTTAGAAGCTGCGAATCTGTTTACCAATGCATCAGAAACACATGGTGTTTTATCTGGTCTTATTTGTGGTGGTGTTAAGCTTGATGGAAAAAGTTGGCAACCTTATTTTAATGATGTTGTTAACGAAGGGGTCGGTTTACCGATTAAAGCACAAAAGTTGGTGGAGTCGATTTATGGACAAGTCGTTAATCAGTTTACCGATGATGGCTTAGGCTTTAACTTGTTATTACCAGATGATGGTGTCCCGCTTGATGAACGCGCTGAAGCGATGTCACAATGGGCACAGGGTTTTTTGGTTGGTTTTGGTATGGTGCAGCAGGCTTTAAATCAGGCGCCTGCGGAAATTCAGGAATTAATTCGTGATATTCGAGATATCTCGCAAGTGAGCCTGGATTTCGAGCAGGAAGATGAAGATTCCGAGATCGCCTTTGCTGAAATTGTTGAATATCTTCGAGTCGGTGCAATGCTCTGCTTTAATACCTTTTCCCGTCAGCTTAACATTCCCATTTCTAACACCCTTCACTAAGATCAAGAGTTAAATGTTATGACTGAATTTTTACAACGCAGATCCTCTTTTTTTAGCAAAATGGCAAATAACAGTGTGGCCATTTTTCCGTCAGGACAAGAACAGATTCGCAGTAAAGATACTGAATACCCTTTTCGGCAAAACAGTGATTTTTATTATTTAACCGGTTTTAATGAACCTGATGCTTATCTGCTGATTGTCAATAAAGAGGGCGAGCAGCGGACACTTTTCTTTAATCGTAAAAAAGATAAAACGGCTGAAATCTGGAATGGCAAACGTCTCGGACAAAGCGCTGCAGTGAGTGTACTCGGTGTGGATATGGCCTATGACGTTAGCGATTTTGAGATGCAGTTGCCGGAGTTGATTGCTGATTGTTCTGTCCTTTATTATCCGGTATTTAGCGCGCCGGAATTAGAACGCTGTTTAAATATCGCAATCAACAAACTGCGGGCGGATCGCAGCAAGGGACAAATCGCCCCAACGCAGTTTATCGATACGCAAACTATCCTCCATGAAATGCGCCTGATTAAAACTGAATATGAAATTGAACTGATGTCTGAAGCCGCTGAGATCTCCGCTGCCGGGCATATTCGCGCCATGCAGGTTTGCCAGCCCGGCATGTGGGAATACCAGTTGGCCTCTGAAATTCATTATGAATTTGCGCAACAGGGGGCGCCGAATGTTGCTTATAACAGCATCGTTGCCGGCGGTCATAATGCCTGTATTTTGCATTACACAGAAAATAATCAGCAGCTGCATAAGGGCGATCTGGTATTAATTGATGCCGGTGCTGAATATAAAGGTTATGCAGGGGATATCACGCGAACCTTTCCGGTAAATGGTGTTTTTTCGTATCATCAGGCACAACTCTATCAATTGGTCCTGGACATTCAGGTCAGTGCGATTAGTCAGGTGAAGCCCGGTATTGCCTTAGTGAATATTAACAAAAGCGCGATCAAGAAATTGGTTGATGGGCTGCTTGAATTAGGCATTATGGAAGGCGATAGTGAGCAGCTGATAAAAGATCAGGCTTACAAAACTTTTTACATGCATGGTATTGGTCATTACTTAGGATTGGATGTTCATGATGTCGGTCTCTACGGCACGTCTGAAAATCCGCGTCTGTTAGAGGTCGGGATGGTGATCACTATCGAACCTGGTTTATATATCAGTGAAGATGCCGATGTTGATGATGTTTGGAAAGGGATCGGTATCCGCATCGAAGATGATGTATTAGTAACCAAAAACGGGGCTGAAGTGTTAAGTGCAGATGTCCCCAAAAGTATCAATGAAATTGAAGCGTTAATGGCTAATGCATAGACCTATCAATAGGCATCGGAACAAACATATGGATAGAGAGAGCGATAAAAAAAGTGATTACGATGCTGTTATCGTCGGGGCGGGCATTGTTGGCAGCCTGCTTGCCTACCTGTTATTAAAGTTAAAGCCGACTTTGCGCATTGCCCTGATAGATGAAAATCTGCCGCCAAATTCAGATAATAAAACTTTTTCCCATCCCGGTTTTGATGCACGCAGCCTGGCGTTAAGCGCAGGCACCTGTGATATTCTTTCAAGCTTGGGTTTTTGGGAAAAAATACACACCAATGCCCAGCCGATCGAGGATATCTGTATCTCGGATCGCGGCTGTTTCGGATTTTTAGATCTGCACCGGGAAAATAAAAAACAGCCCTTTGGTTATGTGCTGGAGCTGCATCAAATCGGTAAGGCACTGCAGTGCGAGTTAGACAAATTAACGCAATTAAAACGGTTTTTTAATACAAAAATAACTGCAATTGAAAAACAACCGCAGCAGATCCTTTGTCATCTTCAGGATAAAAAGCATTTTACGGCCA
>JBATHQ010000447.1:0-3273 GCA_049667005.1 Psychromonas sp. | reverse complement strand
CCATGCTGAGCAAATTTTCTCGCGGTTGCCAATCCAAATCCAGAAGTGGCACCGGTAATTAAAACGATTGGGCGTTGTTGGGTCATCTTTTATTCCTTATAGTTCACTAAAAGCAGCATCGAGTGTTGCGACGATAAAATCAGCTTCCTCTTTATTAAGCGTTAACACCGGACACAAACATAAAGTATTGTTGAATTTCGCAAAAGAGCGGTTAGTACGTCCTATAATCAACCCTTTTTGCATACACAAGCCGGCAACCTGCATGGCAACTTGTTCCGCGACAGGCTCTTTAGTGTCCCGATCACTAACCAGTTCAATACCCAGTAGCAACCCTTTACCGCGAACATCACCAATAATTGGGTGGCGATCTTTAAGTGCAGTTAACTCTGCCAGTAAATACTCACCCATTTCGGCTGTATTTTGCACCAGATTTTCCCGCTCTAATATTTCTAAATTAACTAAAGCCGCTGCTGGGCCCGCGGTACAACCGGCAAAGGTACTGATATCTCGAAAGTAAGCTTCTCGCTCACTCGGATCGGCAATAAACTCATTAAAAACAGCTTCAGTGGTTACCGTGCATGAGATAGCAGCATAACTCGATGCTACTCCTTTTGCCATAGTGACGATGTCAGGCTTGATGCCATAGTGCTGATAACCAAACCATTTACCCGTGCGACCCATACCACAAACTACTTCATCAATATGGATCAGTACATTGTATTTTTTACAGATTTCCATCACGGCAGGCCAGTAGCCTTCAGGCGGTGTGATAATGCCGCCACCCGCAGTGATCGGTTCAAAAACGACTGCACCGACGGTATCGGGGCCTTCTCGTAAAATAACTTTTTCGAGCTCTTTAGCGGCTAGTTCACCATAATTATCGACATCACCAAATTGGCTTCGATATTCGCAACAATGTGGAAACTCAACAAAACCCGGAACAAATGGACCATAATGCGCCTTTCTCTCCTCCTGTCCTGTTGCACTTAATGCCGCAATGGTTGTGCCGTGATAATCTCGCTCACGATATAATATTTTATGCTTCTTGCCGCCATATTTCTGATGAGCAATCTGACGGACAATCTTAAATGCTTTTTCATTCGCTTCAGAGCCAGAGTTTGAATAATAAACACGGCTCATTCCCGGCATCTTTTGCAACAGCTTTTCAGCAAATTCAGCAGCAGGCACATTACCGGCGGTACTGGAAAAGAAGTTTAACTGTACTAGTTGTTCGCGAACTGCATCTGCTATTTCAGTACGTCCATAACCGACATTAACACACCAAACCCCACCAGAAGAGGCATCTAAATAACTATTACCTTTAGCATCCCAAACACGCGAACCCAGGCCTTTTACCATCACCATCGGATCTTGTTTCTTTAATACACTATGCTGACCTAAATGATGCCAGACATGATTACGATCTTTCTCTATTGTTGATGCAATTGGTGAGACTACTGGTGATTCAACGATGCCCATAATTTTCTCCTAGGTAATAGTGCCATTGGCTACTCAGTTACACTAACTGAGGTTACTGACATTTCCCTAGTTCCAGCAATTTTAATCAGTAGATCCAAGGTGTAGGGAGTAATAATTTATTACAACGACGATCGCGTTGTTCGGGCTCGCCCTGAGTTGGCTTAAAAATTGCTTTTTATAAAAAACAATAGACAATAGTTTTTTACAGCCCCCAGTCTAAGTAGACAATACATTTCATCTCTTGCGTATAGGTTATATCGTGGTTGATTTTTTATTAAATATTGAGTTGCATAACAACAGCAGTTACCAGCAACAAATTCGTGAAAAATTAGTACAGCTAATCAATCAGGGCGCCTTTGCTGACAAGGCTCTGCCGCCAAGTAGAAAAATGGCACAACTGATTGGCGTATCGCGAAATACCATTATCCTGGTTTACGAAAGCTTGGTCGAAGAGGGCTATCTTATTTCCCGCGAGCGAAGAGGATATTTTGTTGATCCTGATTTAGCGATTGAAGCAAGTCTGGCAGCCGAGGATTTGCATCCTTTGAGTCCTTCCGACGCACCAAACTGGGACAAGCGATTACAAAAAAATCCCAGCCAGTTTGCCTCTCTCAATAAAGATAAAGACTGGATAAAATATCCTTATCCCTTTATTTATGGACAGATCGATGCACAAGAGTTTCCTATTTATCAATGGCGGGAATGTTCTCGGATAGCTGAAAGCCGTGGCAAAGTACATGAATGGGTAGAGGGCTTTATTGATGTCGACGATCCAGAGTTGGTAACGCAAATTCGCCAGCAGATTCTATCCAAACGCGGCATTATTGCCCAAACTGATGAAATACTGATAACCCTGGGGACGCAGAACTCTCTTTTTTTACTCGCCAATTTATTAGCAGGTGAAAAGGTTACTTTTGGAGTGGAGGATCCCGGCTATGCTGATTTGCGCCAGATAATCTCTCTTTGTCACAGCCCGGTAAAACCACTCGCTCTCGATTCAGAAGGTTTACAAGTCGGCAAACAACTGAAACAGTGCCACTATGTTTGTGTTACCCCGAGCCATCAATATCCAACAACGGTAACAATGACCGTAAAGCGCCGTAAAGCATTACTTGAACAAGCCCGAAAAGATAATTTTGTGGTCATTGAAGATGACTATGAAAGTGAGGTTAATTTTATCGAAAAACCGCTTCCTGCGCTTAAAAGCTTCGATCAACATGGCCGTGTTATCTATGTCGGTAGTTTATCTAAGTCTCTTGCACCGGGAATCCGTATTGGTTATCTGGTCGCGGATAAAAAACTCGTTAAGGAGCTACGTAAATTACGTCACCTGCACTATCGTCATCCACCTGCTAATAATCAGCGGATCATCGCACTGTTTATTGGTCAGGGCTATTACGACAGTCACGTACGACGTATGCGCCGCTCCTATGAAGAGAAATGGTTATTGATGCAACAGGGCATTGAGCGCTATCTCAGCAGATGTGAGATCCACTCTACTGCCGGTAGTTTCTGTTTTTGGATCGCTTTACCAGACACTATGCCCAGTCACTTATTACGCGATGCAGCCGCCGCAGAAGGCATATTAATCGAATCAGGCGATAGCCTATTTAGCAACGAACAGGCCCCCAAAAATTATATCAGACTGGGATTTTCAGCGATTAATCACGATAAAATTTTACCCGGACTAGCTATCTTAGGAAAACTGATTGATGATCTGCAACAAGCTAATTTAAATGGCAAGATAGACTCAAGTAGCGCTCGCCTTACTTAAGTATCTATCTTTACGTAAAA
>JBATHQ010000446.1:0-2692 GCA_049667005.1 Psychromonas sp. | reverse complement strand
GGTCTAACATCATATTCTTTAATAAAAGTTGGCGTTGAGATCTCCATATAAACCAACAACCATAAACCAGCAACAAACCAAATTTGCAAAGCTGTCAACCAAACACTGTTAATTTGTTCCACGCCTGTGAATAAGCAAGTTAATAAACTTGGTACGCTCAAAAAGTAACAAAGCGTGACCACATCCATACGTAAACCAGAGATCAGGATAGTTTTAAGTCCATTGGACTTTTTAACACGATCTTTTTTCCAAATACACAAACCTATGCGTGAAATAGTAAGGATAATAAGACCTACGAATAACATAGCGAAAATAGGGAATAACACACCTAATAAAAGTTTTACAGTTAACATTTAATTTCTCATTATTCTAAATAGTAAAGGTAACCGCGCAATTAAGCACATTAAAAAATCCCGCATTTCATTAAAATACATATTTTCATCATAACGAGAAAAACTTAGCACAGACTTAGCATTATCAAAGTTAATTCAAATTTGGATTCATAAAGCGGATAATCATATCAACTGCCATTCAAATAAACCAACTATCGAAAGTATAGGATCAGAGCTGAGTGCTCAAAAACTTGGATTTACAAATAGCAACAGGCGAGGTTTCCGGATTCTTTGCCCACAATGACTCAGTGAAAATGACCACACTCGACATTAGGACAACCATGAAGCAACTAAGTTCAGGTGAGGTTAAGGTCTGTTGATTTCGAGATTGTTTCTACAGCAGTTTGTTGATTCTTTTAATACGGAAGTCACCGCAGAACTGCTCACTAAATAAATTGCTGATTCAGCTCTTCTGGTGCATGCTATAACTCCTTAAAATTACTAAGATAATCGCTTGAATAAGTCTAACGCGATAACCAAGTCAGAGATTTTAAAATGATTGCACTTAATATTATTCGCTATCTTTCCTGGCGTGCAGCATCAAGACACACCAGGCAGTCTGGGCATATTTTTCACAAGCAAGCTGAGATTCACTACATTACTTATGGGACAGGCGAACCGGTGGTACTTTTACACGGGGGATTAAGTAATAAACTGAGTTGGTTTTCGCAAATTCCGATGCTTGTCAGGTCAGGATGGCAAGTCATATTAATTGACACAAGAGGACATGTTAACTCAACCCTTGGAAAGGAACCGCTAAGTTATCAACTATTTGCTGAGGATGTCCTCAATGTTTTGAAACATTTATGTATTCAGAAAGCAGATTTTATCGGCTGGAGTGATGGTGGAATTACAGCGCTCATCTTAGGACAGCATTCACCATCACACGTTAATCGTATTATTGCAATTAGCGCAAACATTAGCCCAACGGGTTTGACCATGCAATCGCAAAGACAGTTTAGGCAGAAAACTCGGCCTTTTATAAGCTGGATAAAAAAATGTTGGACAGGCGCAAAAGATTATCTGAATGAACTTGAAGACCAAATATGGCACATTTGGTCATCTCCGATTATGTCTGAAATAGATCTGAGTCATATCGTTACTCCAACCCTCATTATCGTCGGTGAATTGGATATCGTGACACAGGAACACAGCGAAAAAATGGTAAGTGTGTTAAAGAATGGTAAGCTTAAGATTATTAATCATGGTGGACATGCAACCCCAGTTACCCATGCCAATGAAATCAATGCACTAATTAATAGTTTTTTAGTACACCAACCGATTCAATAAGGGAGTTAGAAAGATTAGTATGGATAAAATATTACAAGCTTTCTCCTGGTTAAAACCGCAAATATCAAATCTCATCGTTTTCATTTTGTTTGTCTCCGGCATCGTGATTTTTTATAAACAAATTTCACATATAAATTTTCATGATCTCGTGAGTCAGATGAAGGAGATGCCAGTCGGGGATTTCCTTTTTGCTTCTATTTTCACCATCGCTGGGTATGCTGCGCTGATTGGATACGATTGGTCTGCATTGAAATATATTGGCAAGAAGTTGCCATTACCTTTTGTCGCCTTCACCTCTTTTATAGGCTACTCACTGAGTAACACTATCGGTGTCAGTTGGCTATCAGGAGGCGCTGTAAGGTATCGGTTATATTCCAGGGTTGGCATTTCTCAATCTGAAATAGCAATGATTATTGCCTTTTGCGTGGTGGGCTTTGGCATCGGAGAGCTGTTGGTCGGTGGTCTCGCTTTATCTCTTCATCCTTATATTTTAGCCAACTATTTTTCTATTCCCGCCTGGTTTGTTCGTGCCATTGCATTGGTATTACTTGGTTCTGTATTTATCACCTTACTGCTACGTAGTCGTAGTCATGGTGAATTAAGGTGGAGAAAATCAGTATTCAAACTACCTTCTACCAATATATTAGCTGGGCAGCTTTTGTTTTCATTACTGGATATCGCCTTTGCTGGCGCGGCCCTGTACATTTTATTACCTGATTCCGAGTTACCTTTTCTCACCTTTCTTGCGGTTTATGCTATTGCGCTAGTGATCAGTGTATTGAGCCATGTGCCGGGTGGTGTTGGTGTCTTTGAAGCGGTGATCGTGACCGCATTTCAGAACACAATACCGCTTGATGCGTTAACCGTTGCCTTACTCTGTTATCGTATTATTTACTATTTATTACCCTTTTTAGTGGGTGTGCTGTTACTCATTTTAAGTGAAGGTTATTTAACCCTTAAAGAACGTTGGTCGGGAGTGTCGCAACTCGAAGGCACGCTTGCCGGTGTGG
>JBATHQ010000445.1:0-3071 GCA_049667005.1 Psychromonas sp. | reverse complement strand
AGTTTTCTATCTAAGCCTAACACTTTGTAAATATTGACATTATAATGAATATTGTGTTTTTGATAACATATTGTAATTTAAAGGATTAAAATAATAGCAACCGTTTATGAATAGTTCGCCTTTTGTTAACCCTTTCTTAACCTGACTTTTATTAGAATTGCGGTTAAACATTGTTACCTCAACCCTATTGGTGTCACCAATGGTAACGCGAATATTCTTTCATCTAAGCAATCGAACCAAGGGTTTTATGCTCTTTTTCTTTGTTATACCTGCGGACGTGACTAAATCATGAAAAAAAACAATAAAAGTAAATTGATTATCGGAATCATTGCTATTGCACTATTAGCGGGAGGCGCTGTTTATTATTTTGTCGACACAGATAACGAAGCCCCAAATTACGCAACAGAGCCAGTCCAGCGTGGTGACATCGAAAATAGCGTGCTGGCAAATGGCATGCTGCAGGCTTCTAAACTGGTCAGTGTTGGCTCCCAAGTTTCCGGGCAAATTATCAAGTTACACGTTGCGCTTGGCCAGCAGGTTAAGCAAGGAGACCTTATTGCTCAAATTGATAGCCTGACACAACAAAATAGTTTGAAGGAAGCTCAGGCATCTCTAACCAGCAGCAAAGCCGAATACCGGGCTAAGCAAGCACAAATTGAGCAAGCTCAACATGAATTTAATCGTCAAAAAGGGATGTTAGCCGACAATGCCAGCTCCAAGGCTGATTATGAAACGGCAAAAGCTGCTCTTTTGGTTTATATGGCCGAACTTGATCAGTTAAAAGCGGAGCAGGAACAAGTAAAATTGAGTGTTGACAGTGCTCAACTAGACCTCGGCTACACAACCATCAAAGCCCCCATGGATGGGATAGTCGTGTACATGGCCGTTACCGTCGGGCAAACCGTTAACGCAACCCAGTCGACACCGACAATCGTTGAATTAGCTGATTTGCAGAAGATGACCATTAAAGCACAAATTTCCGAGGCCGATGTTACCAAAGTTAAACCAGGACAAGCCGTCTATTTTACTATCCTTGGTCAACCGGAGATGCGCTTTAACGCCACCTTACGTGCCATTGAACCTGGGCCTACGCTGATGGACGGTGATGATAGCGATATGACCTCAAGTGATACTGATGCGATCTACTACAACGGCCTGTTTGATGTTGATAATCCCGATGGTATTTTGCGCATTGGCATGACAGCGCAGGTTTCTATTGTACTCAATCAAGCAAAAAACGCATTGATTGTACCGGCGCAGGTGTTACAAAAAAATCCCGGACCAAAACCAAGCTATAGCGTGCCGGTTCTGGTTAACGGCGAAATTGAACAGCGCCAGGTCAGTGTCGGTATCAATAATAAAATCAGTGCAGAAATTACCCAGGGATTGCAACAAGGCGATCAAATTGTGCTGGGTGTACCCTCCTCCAATACAGTGAGCATGAGTAGTAATCGCCGTCCACCGATGGGGTTTTAATTAATGAGTGAACAAACATTACTTAACCTATCCGGAGTGTACCGCTCTTTTGCCGCTGGAGAACAACAACTAACGGTGCTTTCCGATATCAATCTGACCATTAATCGAGGTGAAATGGTAGCGATTATTGGTGCTTCGGGCTCCGGTAAATCCACCCTGATGAATATCCTGGGTTGTTTGGATAAGCCTTCTAAAGGGCGTTATTTAATTAACGCACAAGATACCTCTACAATGGATGCGGATCAACTTGCTCAGTTGCGTCGAGAACACTTCGGTTTTATCTTTCAACGTTATCATTTACTGGGTGATCTGGATGCCGTCGGTAATGTTGAAATTCCTGCTGTCTATGCAGGAAAAGATAAAAAAGAGCGTAAACAAAGAGCTGAAAGTTTGTTAACACGTTTGGGCTTAAAAGACCGACTGGATCATAAACCAAGCCAGCTTAGCGGTGGTCAACAGCAACGCGTCAGCGTCGCACGGGCACTGATGAACGGCGGCGATGTCATTTTAGCCGATGAACCAACCGGTGCACTCGATAGCCAAAGCGGAAAAGAGATGATGAAGTTATTGCAGGAGCTTCATGATGATGGCCATACCATTATTATTGTCACGCATGACGAGAGCGTGGCCCAGTTTGCAAATCGGATCATTGAGCTTAAAGATGGTGTCGTTGTCCGCGATACAATAAATTCCGAAGCAGGAGCACAACAAAAACTTCCCGAGATAAAAGCGCAACCCACCTCCTGGCTTAATTGGGATCGTTACCTTGAAGCATTCAAAATGGCACTGATTGCCATGTTATCTCATCGCTTACGTACCTTTTTAACCATGCTCGGTATTATTATCGGTATCGCTTCGGTGGTATCGGTTGTCGCACTGGGTGAAGGCTCTCAACAATCCGTCTTAGAAAATATCAGCTCGATGGGGACCAATACCATCGATGTTCGTTCAGGAAGTGGATTTGGTGATCGTCGTTCTGCCCGTGTACGCACCTTAACAGCACAAGACAGTGATGCCCTTACCGTCCTGCCTTATGTTGACAGTGTCACACCTTCAATCAGCAGTTCCGGCACCATTCGTTATACTAATCAGGCTGTTTCCGCTAGCTTTAATGGCGTAGGCGCTGATTATTTTCGAGTACGGGGCTATGAGCTGGCCGAGGGACAATACTGGGATGAAACAAGCGTCTTAAATTTGGCACAAGAGGCCGTTATTGACGACAATACTCGAAAATCACTGTTTCCCGAGCGGTCAGCCATTGGCGAAGTTATCTTTCTTGGTGACTTACCGGTACGGATTATTGGCGTCACCCAAGCCAAAAAGAGCGCTTTTGGTAACAGTGACTCACTCAACGTCTGGGTGCCTTACACCACCGTTTCCGGGCGCATGGTTGGGCAACGTTATCTCGACAGCATCACCGTCAGGATTAATCAATCCGCCCCAAGCAGTGCTGCCGAACAAGGTATTATCTCGTTATTAAAAATGCGCCACGGAACAGAAGATTTCTTTACTATTAATACCGATACGATTCGTCAAAGCATTGAAAAAACCACGCAGACCATGACCTTACTGATCTCAGCCATTGCCGTTATTTC
>JBATHQ010000444.1:0-3540 GCA_049667005.1 Psychromonas sp. | reverse complement strand
CAGTGCGTACCCGTAATGCAAAACAAGAGATGGTATATTGTTTACCCGCAGAGCTAAGCATCCCGATCATTACCAGCCCGTTAAAAAACCTGGTGCTGGATATAGACAGTAATGACAGTCTGATTGTGCTTCGCACCAGCCCGGGCGCTGCACAGTTAATCGCGCGTTTATTAGATTCAATCGGTAAAACCGAAGGGATATTAGGGACAATCGCCGGCGACGATACTATCTTTATCACCCCTACAAACAGCAAAAAAATACAGGAAACAATGGCCATCATTAAACAGTTATTTTGTTGATAAGCATATTGATTATCTTAAGTCTGATTTGATCCCTACCCGCAGAGCTGAAATATGTAATAAGTCCGATATCAGCAAAGGTTTTTTTATCATCACTCCTTATGCGTAATGTTTATACCCGGTTTCTGATAATAAGCTTCGACTATAGACACATAATACCTTCGTAAAACCTGTCACTTTGTTAATAGCATCCTACACTGATCTGTAGATCTGTTTTAAAAGTACGGAGTTGTTTATGGAAAGGAAGCAAGGATTTACATTAATGGAACTATTAATTGTGATCGCAATTATCGGAATATTAGCCACCGTTGCCTACCCGTCATACAAATCGTATATGCTCAAAGCCAATCGTGGTGATGCAAAAGCCGAGTTAACCAAAGCGCAGCTAAGGCAAACTAGCCTGCATATTTTAAGTCCGGTCTATTCAACCTCAGCAGCCGATGTCGGCCTGCCTGCGACGCATGATTATTATACTTTTACGGTCATATCCGCAGACCGAACCACTTATCTGATGAAAGCCGTTGCCAAGGCGGGAACAATGCAGGCAGATGATGACCCTGACTGTACCACCTTAGTGATTAATCAGGACAGCCAGCATTATCAGGATGACTCGGGTACCTTAAGCAATGATCAATGCTGGTGATAATAGCGATACAGGCAGATCGGGGGGCTAAACCTTAGCCCCCGATCTATTTTCTAATAACGCGCTTTAAGCTCTTCTTTATTAAAAAACTCCCGCGGCTTATCTAAAATATGCTGGTAGATAACGCTATAAGCCAATACATTTTGTACATAATTACGCGTTTCTTTGTAGGGAATACTTTCAATCCAGCTGTCCATTTTCAAGCCCAGCTCTGCTCGTCCTTCCCGATTAGCGCTCCAGCGGTCTACTCGACTCGGGCCGGCATTATAAGCGGCAGTTGCAAGAATACGATTGCCGTTATAACGTTTCAATAACATATCAAAATAGGCCGTTCCCAACTGTATATTAATTTTCCCCTGCTTCAGTTGCGCCTTATCTTTATAATATTGCATGCCTATCATTTTCGCCGTATCTGCTGCGGTACCAGGCATCAACTGCATATAACCACTGGCACCGGCATGCGATCTTGCCGCCTCATCAAAGGCGCTTTCCTGACGGGCAATAGCATAAATATAAGCAGGATCAATTCGATACTGCTGCGCAGTGCCTATAAATAAGCTCCGTTTCACCTTCGGAAAGCGAATATTCACTGCATCCCAACTTTTACTGTTAATACTGGCTAATACGGCAAGATGCGCCCAACCCTTTTTATAGGCATATAAACCTAGCTGCAATTGCGTGTCTATATTATTGTTATTTAATAATAACTGCCATTCAAGTTTCAAACGTCCATTGCGCTGCTGGAAGACCAACTCTTCGATATGCGCCAACTCCCCTTTCAACGCCTTCAAGCTGCTTGTATTGTCGCTGACTAACTGTGCGTTTAGTTGATAATCCAGACCCAGTTTCTGCACCGCTAAAAAGCTGTAGTAACTTCTTTCATTGGCAATTTTCCGGTACAGTTTATCTGCTTGCTTCTGCTGCCGTTTATTTTCTAATACACGCGCCTGCCAATAACCCCATTTGCTGCTATCTTGCAGTTCAGCAGGCAGAGCCTTCAACCAGTATTCAATGTCCTGCCAGTTATCTAATTTTATTGCGTAGCGAATGCGCAGTTCAATTAAGTCACTGTCATTCAGGGAGACGAGATTCCGGTCTACCCAAGGCAGCATAGTGACCTCATTTTCTAATAAAATATGCAGTGCGAAGTATTTTTTCAGTTGTACAGTTTCAGATTCATTAAGGGGGATTTTATGTTGATAACGATTAAACACCGACATTGCTGAGTTAAGATCTATTTTTGCCAGGCGTTCAATACTGGTGACTAAAAAAGGAAAACTGATCTGTTTTCTGCTTTCGAACAGTTGACTGTTTAATAGCGTTTCAGGTTTGTTATGCAATGCATATAACTGTGTCGCTAATGCCTTATTTTGATCATCCATCCAGGTGATTAAATAGCGCATTATTGAACTGGAATTATGTTCAAAGGCCAAGGCAAAACGTTGCCAAATCAGTTCCTGTGTAAACTTGTTATTATCCTTGTAAACAGCGATCACATTATCGCATGCATTGTGTAAAGAGAGGCCTGTTAACCAGGTATTTTTAAATTCAGGCCAAACCGCTTCGGTATTATTCTGGCTTATTTTTGCCTGAAAGTAATAACATTTAAGATCACGGCTATTGGGTTGTTGCGGATAAAAATCCAAAAATGCCTGCCAAGCCCTGTTTTTTGCTAAATAACGCAGATAATCTCGTTGTAAATCCAATGAGACACTGCGTGCAGGGTTATTATTGATAAAGGATTGTACCTGCGCAGTATTGGTTTTCGCAAAGTTTGCCCTCAGGGCCTGATACTCAAGCAGGTAAGTTAGCGGGTAACCCGTCATCTGCTCAGTGGTACGTTTTGCTTCCGTCCATTTACCTTGTGCTTGTAAAACAGAAGCTTGCGAAAAAAGATCTCTTTGCCTCTCCAGAGTAGTAGCAAAGGCAGCGGTAGTTAAAGGCAAAAAAGCGCAGCACAATAGCAATAATTTATTCATAAAAGTTCACCACACAGGTTAGAGGAGCCTCTATCTCATCATAAACGGGAAGATAATAATAGTACCCTTGTGTAATCATTTTGCGCCTGTTCAAAGATCTCTTTTATACTCCCTTGCTCAACAATTTCCCCCCGGTGCATCACCAGAACACGATGGCTAATAGCACGGACAACAGACAGATCATGACTGATAAAAAGATAACTCAACCCCAACTCTTCCTGTAGCGAGACTAATAAGGCTAAGATCTGTTTCTGAATGCTGCGATCTAATGCCGACGTCGGTTCATCTAAAACAATGAGTTGCGGTTTTAAAATCAATGCCCGCGCAATAGAGATGCGCTGACGCTGGCCGCCGGAAAACTCATGCGGATAACGCAATGCGCTGTCTTTTTCAAGACCTACCCGTTGTAAAACCTGCTCAACCTGATCATCAATCTCTTTGCTTGATAAGGGTTTTTCTGTCTGGTGAACCTGTAAGCCTTCGGCAATAATATCGCGCACAGACATACGCGGACTTAAACTGGCAAAGGGATCCTGAAAAACAATTTGTAATTTTTTTCTTAGTTTTTGTAACGCGCTATGTTTAATGGCATTTATTTTATCACCCAGATAAACAACGT
>JBATHQ010000443.1:0-6704 GCA_049667005.1 Psychromonas sp. | reverse complement strand
CATTTAAAGAGAATGTTTTATCTGATTATGCGGTGATTGCGACAAAACTTAAGTAGGATTGATTCTTCTGATTATTTTTTGTTGCGAGGTAATAGTTGTTAGGTGAGGTCTAGTTGCGAGGTCTAGTTGCTAGGTATGGCTGCGAGGTATTTACTTAGCATAATTAAGTTACACACCTCGCGTCGCGATTAAAGCTCTTATATCTAGAACAAAAATTAACCGCACAAGGTCAACAGATCCTATCAGGAAGGCGAAATAGTTGTTCTTTGGCACTAATATTCAGGCTTTAACATTGTCACTGTTGGCAATAGTCGAAGGTTGTTTCTGTTACTTCACAGCCACATTTTCGATGGACAGATTGCTGCTCGGCGCGACAGTAATATCGGATGCTTGAGCACCGAGGCACTCAGCAACCTGAAACTCATTACCCTCTTTGACTTTCTGGTATTTCTTCCAGAACGCTTGGTCTATCTCCTTAAGTGAGGAGGAAACCTGCAGATCCCGATAGCGGGAGATCTTACCGGGACCTCCGTTGTATACGGAATAGGTGGATCTTGCCAGATTGTCCAGCCCGCCTTGCTGTTTGTGTTCGGCTTTTTTAAGGGCATATTTGGTCAGATAATTGAGTAAAATCTCTGTTCCGGCCCGCGCGTTGTAAGCAACATCCCAACGCAGTTTTTCAATGTCAAACAATCCACGCCAAACCCGCTCATTGATCTGCATCATACCGGTAATACCAGAGTTTGATCGCAATGGCTCGACCTGTCCGCTTTTTAATACATATTGCTGCCAGCAACTCTCCTGCCAGGCAGTCGTCAGTACCAGATTTTGAAAGATCTTTCTGATCGAAGCATCCAGTTTGGGGTTGACGGTAATGCTTTCGGCACTCTCATTGAGTAGTTCTCGCATCAGTGGCAGATACTCAGGCAACTCTTTTTTTGTGGGAACCCAGAGCTTGAGACGGTCGCTTGGAGATGCTGCCCAAGCTTGACTGATTGGCCATAAGTTGAAGTTGAATCCCGAAGGCTGATCTGGCTCGAGGGTGGCGGGAAGCTGGAAAATCTGGCGCAGTTCATGATCTACCGCATAATTGTAAATTAAAGGATCAATGCCGGGCTGATTGTTGAGCATCCGCCCCATGCGGCGCAGACCATCAGTGGAAATATCAAGGCCGATCGAAGGGCCCAGTCGATCCAGAGTTGCAAGGGCATCGGTGGCAGCCAGCAGACTGATCAGCAGCATCGGTTCCTGACCGGGATTTTCTAAACTGATCTCACGCAGAACGGGTCCCAATCTTTGCCAACTATCAATAAACCAGTGGCGAACGGGATCATCTGTTCGGGTGATTTGCATTTTCAATGCGTCAACTAGACGATAACGGGCATCCAAAAGGATCTCCACAAGAGTATCACGCAGTTCCTGTTGATGGGTCGCGTGGGCATATTGTTTAACTGCAAAGGTGATCATGGCATCCATCATCTGCCAGTTCGCCTCTAGCTGTTGTACCTCAACGTCGGAAAATATCTCTGTTGATTCCTGCGTGTCGGCAATTCTGTCGACTTGGAGATCGACGGCAACATCGATACCATCGGGCTGGATGGATATTGCGGCTAATTTGAGGCTATCGGAGATCTTACCAATCTGCTCTGCAGAGCGTTTGTCTAAAATATCAGGTAGCAGGCTGTTCAGTTGATTGATGGTGGGTGACAGGTCTATTTGATAGCGGTTCATAAAAGATAACACTTGCCCGCCGGCCAGCTCCCATACGGGGCCTGTGATCAACTGCCCTTGTGGATTATAGAGCTGTGTAGTGAGGATCTTCAGCGCGACGGATTTGGATCCCGGTTGAATGACCGGTTCAGTGAGAAATTTGGCATTACCTTCCCAGTTGAACAGCTGAGCACAGTTGCCGAAAGCAGCTGTCCCAATATTGGCCTTCACGTACGTGGTGATTTCCAGTTTTTGCTGCTGTTCATGCAGATCCGGATCAGACAGGAAGATGCTGCTGCAACCGGCAGGATCATTGAGGATCTCAACGCTTTTATCAGTTGCGTTATCTGCTGTATTAAACAGTTGCTTGTGCATCAATTGTTGCAGCATCGGATAATCGAGTTTGATCGGTACTCGTACCGTCTCTGCGATAACTGCAGATGCGCAGATCGAACCTGTGAGCAGTAGAAAAACGCTGCAGATCCATTTAATTAACTTTTTTTCAGGCATATTTATACTTCGTTGGCATTAGGTGCTGGGAATCACAGATTTATGCGGCAGTATAGAAAGAATAAAAGCCAATTACCAAAAAATATTTATTTGAACAGAATCTTTTATCTCATATCTGTTTTGCTTATATCAAAAACTCCGCATCATATATTATTTATTGCTTAACTATCAGGAGCTTCTCGATGTTGCTACCTAATCAGCACTAAAGCTGGTTTTTCCCGCTTTCTAACACTATCGCCTATTACTCATTGCTCCTTTCAAGTTTACTGCAACGACGCTACTGAGGGTTTAAATCTATCTAAGAGCTAAATTGATAATAAAAAATTATCATAATAATAATTAATGATAATTTCAAACGCGTATTAGATCGGCGTATATTTATTCCACTTTGCGCTACAAGATGCAAACTTAGCTGAAAAATCGTTGCCGCTGGTGCTAACAAACGGATGGAAACAGCACGTTACTAAAACCTGGGCCTGTAAAAGGTGGCACAACCCATATTGCCCTTATCACCGATCCTGACGGTTATCAAATTGAATTGATTCAAACAATTCATTCATAGAGGAAAAAATATTATGACGGATGCACTATTTCAACCGATACAATTGGGCAATATCACCCTTAAAAATCGAATTGTAATGCCACCAATGACGCGCTCTCGCGCCAGTCAACCTGGTAATCTAGCCAATGAATTGATGGCTGAATACTACGCACAGCGTACCTCTGCAGGACTTATTGTGGCTGAAGGCACGCAGATTTCTGCGCTTGGTCAGGGTTACGCCTGGACGCCTGGCATCTATTCACCAGAGCAGATTGCAGGCTGGAAAAAAGTAACCACTGCAGTACACGATAAAGGCGGCGTGATCTTTGCTCAACTTTGGCATGTTGGCCGTGTCACTCACCCTGATAATATTGGCGGAGTGCAGCCAATATCGTCTTCTGTGCTAAAAGCGGAAAATGTAAAAGTGTTTGTTGATAATGGCAAACAACAGCCTGGTTTTGTTGATGTGGTTATGCCCCGCGAGATGACTAAAGCTGATATCAAAGTGGTTGTGGAAGAGTACCGTCAAGCGGCACTTAATGCACTTGCAGCGGGATTTGATGGTATCGAGCTGCATGCGGCAAATGGTTATTTGATCAATCAATTTATTGATTCAGAAGCCAATAACCGTACTGATGAATATGGTGGCTCGATTCAAAATCGCTTACGTTTTTTAGGCGAAGTAGTCGAAACGATGGTTGCAGCGATTGGCGCTGAGCGTGTTGGTGTGCGTCTGGCACCGCTGACATCGCTTAATGGTACGGTTGATGCTACGCCAGTTGAGACATACACAGCTGCCGCTACACTGCTTGATAGATACAATATTGCCTACTTACATATTGCTGAAGTGGACTGGGACGATGCACCGGATACGCCGTTATCATTTAAAAAAGCACTGCGTGATGCCTATCATGGTGTGCTTATTTATGCTGGTCGTTATGATGCACAGAAAGCTGAAAAAGCGATTACTGATGGTTTAGCCGATATGATCGGTTTTGGTCGTCCGTTTGTTGCTAACCCAGATCTGCCCAATAGAATGAAAAATAGTTATCCGTTAGCAGAGCACAATCCTGACACCTTGTTTGGTGGGGCAGAAAAAGGCCTTACTGATTATCCGGAATATGCTGAGTAGCCTTTAAACGTAGGGCTGTTGTGTTGGCCTTTTGATATTGTTGTTGCAGCAGTTTGTTGGTTCTTTATGCAAGGCAGAGCCTGCGTGGTGTAGTTATTCTACATAAACAGGCTCTGACTTGTAGAAAGGGCAACAGACCCTAACAATTCATCATTTACTTGGTAAAACAACAACACCCAGTGATTCTAATAGTTGCTCCTGCTGCCAATCACAAATTTTCACACCATTTAAATTAATACGGCGGGGATCTAAACCAGACAACTCACAATAACTGAGGTCACAATATTGCATATCAAACTGTTGCCAGCTATTTGAAGAAAACTCTCCGCGACTTAAATCAGATCCTTTAAAAGAGGCATTTTGTAAGTTTGCGCCTGTCCAGCGGTTTTCAAATAGATCGCACTTTTCAATGCACTGCTTTTCAAAGTTTGTGTAAGACAAATTACAGCCTGTGATAGATACGCGGCAAAAGTAACTTCTGTGGGATATGGTGTTGACAAAGCTGGTTTTTACAAAGTTGGCGCCTTGTAAATCACACTCCCTAAATTCTGCCGCAAAACCATTAGCGCCTTGAAAATTAGTCATTGCCAGCCTGCATTGTTTGAAACTAGCATCGCGTAAATCTGCATAGTTAAAGTCGCAACCCACATTTTCACCGGCTTCTATAAATTTACAATTGATAAACTGTGCATCTCTTAAGTCTGCATGGCTAAAATTGCACAGGTAAAACTGGCAGTTCTCAAACAAAGCCTCTTGTAACGATTGTTGTGAAAAGTCCTGCTCCCGGAAGGTTTTGTTGATCTGTTTCATGGTCTTCTCTAAATGGGTAATGAGTTAAGACTAATACTGCTAAAAGACACCAATATAATTTATTAATGCCTTTTTAATCAATGTGTTGTAAATCACTTGAATTATGGTTTTACGGTACTCAAATAACATTTCAAGAGTCGTTTGCTTAGTTCTGCTAAGTGACAGTCCTAACAATAATATTATCGTTTTACATAGAACAGCTTCACTTCTCCAGGGTGGAGGTGGTATTCCAGGAATGCCGGTACCTCTTCCATTTGGTGGCAGCGGGAAATATCCTGCACCTTATTCGAGCCCATAATGCCGTGCATGTGCAGCCCGTGTACCACAGCTGTTTCGTGACTGTTGATATTCGCCACCAGCATCATCTTTTCCTTGCCGTTGCGGCTCTCTTTGGTGAAACCAAAGAGGCTTGCATTGTGCAACTGCAGCATCTCAATCTTATTATCCTCCTGAAGCACATCGTAGCTCGCCTTGATTTTATTGATCTTAGCAATCTCATCTGAAATATCGTAGTGAGCCGGTTCCCACCATGAGGGAGTGGTCTCTACAACGTGAATTTGGCGTTGGAAGCCGTATTCAAAGCCGATCGTTGTGGAAATGCTGGAGCAGATGTAAGCCGCTAATTCGTAGCGCAGAAGCGCTTGATGCTGATTGCCGTTGAACTCTTCGGCGCAGCGGATCGTGTCGTGATTCTCCGGGAAGGCGATTGACGGAGCATAACGGCTGTATTCCTGAGTTTGATCCAGAAACCACTGTTGTTGCAAATCCCACCATTTAAAGCTGTTGGTAATAAAATCGAAACCTGCTGCCGCGATATCAACAACCTGTTCCGGCAGACACCCCAGCGTTTCTCCTAAAAATATCGCATCAGGATATTTTTCTTTGATCCGCGGGATAAGGAAGTACCACAGTTCAGTCGGGACATGGTAGGCCGCATCGCAACGAAATCCGCGAATCCCCAGATCCATATAAAACAGCATCATATCCAGCCAGTAGTTCCAGAGATTATCGCGATCGCTGGAATGGGCGTTGTCAATTTGGGCTAAATCTTTCCACGCGATCCACTTATCTCCGTCCAGCGCACCGGGGTGTATTAACTGACCATCAACGTCGTGTTCATACCAGTCCGGGTGCTCTATGCTCAGAGGCGAATCAAAAGCGGTATGGTTGATCACCAGATCCATCATGATCTTCATGCCGCGCTTATCGGCTTCCCAGCAGACTTTTTTCAGAAGCTGATTGCCTTTCTTGACGTTTGCTTCCGGGTTTTCGAAATCCATCTTTCCGGTGACGTAAAGCGGGTGGTAATAGTAATAATCTTTTACCGCATAATCCGAGCCTGAAAAACCCGGATAATTGATTGGATTAATATAGATCCAGTCAAAATTCATCGCTTGGATGCGGTCGAAATGTTCGATCCAGCTATCCATAGATCCGACAAGTTTTGGGTATAAATTATAAGCGCGTATGCCTTTTTTCATTATGCCTCCTCATTCAAAGAGTTAGTTTCAGTGTTGTCGTGCACATGTTTACCGTCCATAGTGCGCTGCTGCTTTTGTGTGTACGCCCACTTCCGGCGAATCAACCGGCTGCATTGTGACAGTATTTGTTAATTGATTCACCTAATTGCGCGTCTATACCCATGTTACTTCAAGATATTTTGTCAGGAGCGGGCTGTAAAACCAGAACAAGAGGCAACATGAAAGTTTCAATTTCTGGCATCTCGGTACAATTTGCCTTGCTGACTTTGTAGCTGCAAGTAGCTTGGCTATAAGTACCATGAAAAATTATTTGGTCTTTTCAGTTCGCCGCGCATAATCCGTGTAGCTAAATTATAGCAACATTTAAATTTCAATAAGTGGATGAGATCGAACTTGAACAACCCGTGAGCGCAATCTCGTTCGTTCACGGGCGAGTTAGCGATTAAACTAAATTCTTTTTAATGATTTAGAAGTTTTTACCGCTTTTTCTGACGGTGGTTCTTGCTGATTTTCAATGTAT
>JBATHQ010000442.1:0-2415 GCA_049667005.1 Psychromonas sp. | reverse complement strand
GATCTGAAACAATAATAGCGCTAAAGATCCAGCCAAAATATAACGTTGCTAATGAAATAACAGAAGTTAAAAACAACTCCAATTTATAACCCTTCCACAGCATACTGAAGACTTCTTTTGGGTAAATTAAATACTCAACAAAAAAACGATTGGGTCTAACATCATATTCTTTAATAAAAGATGGCGTTGAGACCTCCATATAAACCAACAACCATAAACCAGCAACAAACCAAATTTGCAAAGCTGTCAACCAAACACTACTAATTTGTTCAACGCCTGTGAATAAGCAAGTTAATAGACTTGGTAGGCTTAAAAAATAACACAGCGTGACCACATCCATACGTAACCCAGAGAACAGGATAGCTTTCAGACCATTGGATTTTTTAACACGATCTTTTTTCCAGATACACAAACCTATACGTGAAATAGTAAGGATAATAAGACCTACCACTAACATAGCAAAAATAGGGAATAACACGCCTAATAAAAGTTTTACAGTTAACATTTAATTTCTCGTTATTTTAAATAATAAAGTACGCCACTATTTTTGCTGAATTCATTATCTGATTAATTGAATAATGACTTCAAATGCCCGGTTACTTTCCGTTAAGGGGAACTTGCAGACAATTAAGTGATCCGTTGACGAAACGGGAATAAATTCAATGGCATCTTCAACCAGTCCGAGTATGACACGCTGAATTAAATCCATTATTTTTTATCCTAAAAATCAGTCAATCCATTCTGCTTTTTAAATAAGCACATTAAAAAAATCCCGCATTTAATAAAAATGCATATTTTCATCATAACCAGTGAAACTTAGCGCAGACTTAGCACTAGCAAAGTTCATTCAAATTTGTAGTAATAAAGCGAATAAAAAAATAGTAATACCCTTTTAGTTAAGTAACATGGGTATAACCCCGCTAAAAAAGGGGGTAATCATGTCAACTGCCATTCAAATAAAACAACTATTGAAAGTATACGAACTAAGAAGAGTGCTCAAAAACTTGGATTTGCAAATAGCCACAGGCAAGGTTTTCGGATTGTTTGACCACAATGACTCAGGAAAAACCGCCACACTCAAACTATGACAACCATGATCCAACAAAGTTCAGTGAGGCTTAGGACAGACGCAAAAGATTATCTGAATGCATTTGAAGAGCAAATATGGCTTATTTGGTCATCTTCGATTATGGCTGATAGATCTGAGTCAGATCGTTACTCCAAACCTAATTATCGTCGCTGAATCGAATATCGTGACACAGTAACACCGGGAAAGAATGGTAAGTGTGTTAAAGAATGGTAAGCTTAGGTTATTAATCATGGTGGGCATAAAACCCCAGTTACCCATGCCAATGAAATCAATGCACTAATTAAAAGTTTTTTAGTACACCAACCGATTCAATAAGGGAGTTAGAAAGAATCGTATGGATAAAATATTACAAGCCTTCTCCTGGTTAAAACCGCAAATATCAAATCTCATCGTTTTCATTTTGTTTGTCACCGGCATCGTGATTTTTTATAAACAAATTACACATATAAATTTTCATGATCTGGTGAATCAGATGAAGGAGATGCCAGTCGGAAATTTTCTTTTTGCTTCTATTTTCACCATAGCCGGGTATACCGCGCTGATTGGGTACGATTGGTCCGCATTACGATATGTTGGCAAGAAATTGCCATTACCTTTTGTCGCCTTCACCTCTTTTATAGGCTACTCACTGAGTAACACTATCGGTGTCAGTTGGCTTTCAGGAGGGGCTGTACGTTATCGATTATATTCCCGGGTTGGCATTTCTCAATCTCAAATAGCAATGATTATTGCCTTTTGCGTGGTCGGCTTTGGCATCGGAGAGTTGTTGGTCGGTGGTCTCGCTTTATCACTTCATCCTGATATTTTAGCCAACTATTTTTCTCTTCCCTCCTGGTTTGTTCGTGCCACCGCATTGGTATTACTTGGTTTTGTATTTATCACCTTACTGCTACGCAGTCGTAGTCATGGTGAATTAAGGTGGCGAAAATCCGTCTTCAAACTACCTTCTACCAATATATTAGCTGGGCAGCTTTTGTTTTCATTAATGGATATCGCCTTTGCCGGAGCGGCCCTGTACATTTTATTACCTGATTCCGAGTTACCTTTTCTCACCTTCCTTGCGGTTTATGCTATTGCGCTAGTGATCAGTGTATTGAGCCATGTGCCGGGTGGTGTTGGTGTCTTTGAAGCGGTGATCGTGACCGCATTTCAGAACACAATACCGCTTGATGCGTTAACGGTTGCTTTACTCAGTTACCGTATTATTTACTATTTATTACCCTTTTTAGTGGGTGTGCTGTTACTCATTTTAAGTGAAGGTTATTTAACCCTTAAAGAACGTTGGTCGGGAGTGTCGCAACTCGAAGGCACGCTTGCCGGTGTGG
>JBATHQ010000441.1:0-2099 GCA_049667005.1 Psychromonas sp. | reverse complement strand
TTTGCTTGGCGACCATAGCATTGTGGTACCACCTGATCCCATTCCGAACTCAGCAGTGAAACGCAATTGCGCCGATGATAGTGTGGGGTCTCCCCATGTGAAAGTAGGGCATCGCCAAGCGCCCAATTAAACAAACCCAGTAGGTCTTTTCTTACTGGGTTTTTTTAATTCTGACGATTTACAAATGGCCTACTGAAAGTCGGGGATGCGAATTTTGCGGCAGCAAAGTCTCATGAGCGGGCAAAGCTCTGCTTGCCCTGATTGTTTGCCGACAGGCAAGGTTCACGAGCGGGCTAAGCTCCGCGTGCCCTGTAATCGCCAAGCGCCTAATAACGATAAACCCCAGTCCTTCTTTGAAGGGCTGGGGTTTTTTCGTTATTACGGCTTTAGCTTCTGACCTGCTCTCGCATGGGGAAGGTCGATAGCATGCCGTAGGGCGAGTATCGCGACAGAGATGGTTCACGAGCGGACAAGCCCTGCGCGTCCTGTAGTTTCCTTTCATGTGATAGTCGGGCGACAAATTCGTCAGGAACAAATTTGAACGTTGGAGCTTGTGACAACGGCTCGAAGGGCGCAGGGCAGGATTCCCGGAGTAATTTTGCGGCAGCAAAGTATCATGAGCGGGCTAAGCTCCGCGTGCCCTGAACACCAAGCGCTAACAACGGTAAACTCTTGCCTCAAAGGGGCGCATTAGGAAAGTATTTATTTTTTCATGAGCATCCACTGGATAATTGCTAAGCAGTAAATTATCACTGCCTAGTGCATAATCATGATGATTATAGCGCGCCACTTCTCCTGCCATATTACAGATCACCAAAAACTGCTGTTGATCCAGTGTGCGTGTATAAGCATAAATCTGCTTATCTTTTGCCAGTAATAAATCATAATTACCATAAATAAGCGCTGGCTCGGCTTTGCGCAGGGCAATCATTTGACGGTAAAAATTGAAAATAGAATTCGAGTCCTGCAGTTGCTCGGCCACATTGATTGTTTCATAATTCGGATTCACTTTAAGCCACGGCTGGCCTGCAGTGAAGCCGGCATTTTTGCTGTTATCCCAGTGCATTGGTGTGCGTGAATTATCGCGCCCGATTTTCGCTAGGAGGTGTAAAATTTGCAGCTCTGGCATACCCTGCGCGATCAGTTCTGCATACCGATTTTTTGCGCCAACACAGTTAAAGTCATCAATGCAGGTAAATTGAGTGTTGGTCATGCCAATCTCCTGCCCCTGATAAATAAACGGGGTGCCTTTCATTAAAAAATACATTACAGCTAAACAAGTGGCACTTTCAACCCAATATTGCTGCGTATTACCCCATTTGGAAACAATTCGCGGCAGATCATGGTTTTCCAGATATAGGGCATTCCAGCCTATATTTTCAAGCCCTTTCTGCCATTGCGTAAAGATCTTTTTAAGTTTGACCAGATCTACCCCGACCAGTGGATCTTCCTCCCATAGTTTTACATGCTCAAACTGGAAAACCATATTTAAGCGTTTTTTATCTTCACCAACCCAATCTGCAGCCTGCTCAACAGAAACGCCGTTAGCCTCTCCCACGGTCATAATGTCATATTTACTGAAGGTGTTGCTGCAGATATCATCCAAGTAATCTAGTACGCCATCAACATTCATCATTTTTTGCCATGCGGGGACATTTTTCAGCCCCTTCGGATTGGGCATATCTTTAAAACCCGGCTCCTTTTTCATATGACTGATCGCATCTACACGGAATCCATCTATGCCTTTATCCAACCACCAGTTGATTATCTTATAAATAGCATCTCGCACAGCCTGGTTTTCCCAGTTGAGATCCGGCTGTTTAGTGGAGAATAGGTGCATATAATATTGCCCTGTACCTGCATTATATTGCCAGGCAGGTCCTTTGAAAATGCTCTCCCAATTATTGGGCGCTCTGTTATTTTTGCCATCTCTCCAGATATACCAATCCCGTTTCAGGCTATCTTTCGAAGTGCTGGATTCGACGAACCAGGGATGTTCATCGGAAGTATGGTTCACCACCAGATCCAGAATCAGCTTCATGCCACGGGCATGCACCTCTTCCAGCAGACGGTCAAAGTCGGCCATGCTGCCGAAATCG